>CAZVPQ010000186.1:0-5400 GCA_964628675.1 uncultured Hyphomicrobiales bacterium
TTGGGAAAAATAGATGAGAAAAGTTTTAAGTTATTTACTAATTTTATTTCTTTCTTCAGGTTTTTTATTTAGCCAGTCTGTTGAAGAAGTTAGGCATAAACAGGATTCATTGAATTTATATCCTCATAAAGTAGGTGCATATTTTAACTATAATATGAACCAGTATAGTTCTAATTTTTCAACTTTAACAGGAATTCCCTTTTGTAATAGAGAATTTACAAGTGGAAGTGGCAGTGGAATTGCCGGTGGTTTATTTTATGAATATCCGTTTACAAAAAAATTGAGTATAATAGCACGTTTAGGTTTTAATCAGTTGAATGGTTCATTTGCTTCTGATGATTTTACTACTGTAAATCCAACGGGGGATAATCCTGTTCAAGCTAAGTTTGAATATCAATTAGATGCTTATTTATCAGCTATTGAGTTTTCGCCTATAATTAGTTATAAATTTTATCATTTAGCCGGTGATTTAAGCTTCAATATCGGACCAAATTTATCTTTTTTAATGGGAAAAACTTTTGACCAAAGAGAAAAGATTGTGGAGCCTGCCGGCGTGCCTTTTAATGATGGTAATTTTGTAAGAAATGAACAAAACGGTGTAGATATCCCTAATGCTAACGCTTTGCAATATGGAGCATTACTTGGATTGAGTTGGGAATTACCTATGGGTTCCGGATTGAAAATTACACCTGAAATTTATTATGCAATGAATTTTTCAAAAGTCGCAGATGTTGACTGGAGTGTTAACCAACTTAGATTTGGAGCTTCTGTTAAATATGAATTGGATAGACCTTGCCCGCCGGGTATGTTTAGAAATGCTGATGGCAATTGTGAATGGATACCTTGTCCACCCGATATGATTAGAAATGAAGATGGACTCTGTGCCTGCCGTCCGGGTATGTTTGTTAACGAGAATGGAAATTGTGAGTGGCCCCCTTGCGACGAGAGGAATTATCAAAGAAATGATGAAGGAAAATGTGTTCAAGTGATGTATGCAGATGTGAATCCTATTTTAATAGACGACAATGGACAAGAAAAACCGGCAAATGAAATTACTGTTAAAGAGTTCCCTGCTACTATATCTCAACCTTTGTTAAATACGGTTTTCTTTGAGGAAGGAAAAGCTGAGATACCAACTAAGTATAAGCAATTTGCAAATTCAGACCAAACTGATAATTTCAGCGAAACGAAAGTTGCAGACCCTGATAACATTTTGAAAACATATTATAGTGTATTGAATATTATCGGGCATAGAATGACAACTAATATATTTTCTAATGTTACTTTGGTTAGTTATAATATGGGTAAATCAGAATCAAATTATAAAGATTTGGCAAGTAAAAGAACTAAAGCTATCTCTAATTATTTGAAAAATATATGGAAAATTCCCGATTATAGAATTAAAGAACAAGTATATAATTTGCCAATTGATATTGCTGAAACTATGGATAAGACTATTTTAGATGAAAACAGAAAAGTTGATATTATTCCTGATTCTGCATCAATTAATATTTTACTACCTATAGTAATAAAAGCAAGGGTGAATAAAACTCAAAATCCTAAAATTAAATTTAATTTTGATATTCTACCTATGACAAAATTAAAAAAATGGGATTTGTCATTGGCTCAAGATAAATTATCTATGTTTGACACAACTGGAAATTCCTCAAATTCAAAATATTTTGTTTGGAATACTACTAATTATGCAAATAAATTAAATAGTTCAATAGATTACTTAAATTATTCATTGTATGCTAAAGATAATAACGGGAAAGACGTTAAGACCGATAAGAAATTAAATATCAATTGGATACATTATTCGGAAGATAGACCCAAAGAAGCAGGTGATTCATCATTTGCCATTTATTCTTATTTATTCAATCACAAGGTAATTGCACGAGATTTAAGGAAAAATTCAATTCTCATTGACAAAATAGAATTTAATGAATTTACATCTAAATTTAATGTTGAAGGTTATTGCGATGTTAGCGGCAATAAAACAGATAAAATAAGTTTGGCAAATAAAAGGACAGATGCTGTTGTTAATTATTTAGTCAATATAAAAGAGATTAAAGAGAATTTGCTTGATGTTTCAAAATCAAAAGCTTTTGAATTATTTGATAATTCGTTACCCGAAGGCAGAATTTATAATAGGACGGTTATTGTTAAGGTTTCTACTCCTATAGAGAAAAAAGTAAAGCAAAGAATAAAAGTAAGTGGGTGTTTTGTTATTATATATTCAGATGAGAAAGAAGTAAAGGCAAAATCAATTCTTGATTATCTCAAGAAGAATGGAATAAATGATGCCTTTATTGAACTTTACACACCTGAATTTGAAGATAAAACCTATTATAGAGTGCGTACCAAACTATACAAGGAAGTAAAAGGTGCCGCAAGAGCAATTGCAAAGATAAATTATGTATTGAAACCATTGAATTTAACGAAACCGGCAAGTATTAAATGTGAAAAATAAATTGGTTTAAATTTTTATATTGATATTAATTAAGGAGAAATAAATGTTTCAGAAATCTATTATTGCAATTATTTAAGTTTTATTTTTATTATCATTTTCTCAATTTACTTCTTTTGCTCAAGATGATAATTCTGATGCTTATGTGCCCGATAGAATTATTATGTGGGAAAAAGTAGGGCAGAGAGAAACTTTGAAAAAATGTGAAGAACATTTAATTCTGTATGTTGGTAAGGTTGAGCCCGAAACAACTTATATGCGATATATCCAATCAAGAAATAATAAAGAGTATATTTTAGAGCTATCATCTTTCAGTACTCAAGCAAAACCAAAACCGATTGACGTAACACAAAGTATTAGAATCCCATTAGATGGTTCGTCACCTATCGCTTTAAAAAATCAATCAAATAATGCCGTAAGACAAATAGTGTTCTCAAAATTGGGTCAAAAAGAGAAAGTTTTAAACGGTGAAACAATAAATATTATTTATGATGGTGTTAATACTTCAAAGACATATATTGCTTATCAATCTTTTGATGGCGGCTACTGGATTGAACTGTCATCGTTGTTGGAGCAAAAAGTTATTATATTTTCAAAAAGATGTCAATCATATATCGTTGCATCTCCGGCAACAACAACAATTAGATTTGAGGACGTTGTGAGATATGAACAAATTGTCTGGACACCAAGAGTTGATAACTCTTGGGAAGTAAGAATCGGAACTACGCAACAGGGTTGTAAAAGTGCCGCATTAGATGCTATCAGAAAACTTCGCACAAAAGATTACGAAACTAATGTCCCAATAGAGGGTAAAAATAAACGTAGATAGTGATTCTTTCTTTATTGTTATTATAGTTCTTAAGACAAAATACATTGAATAAATAGAGGATGAGTTTTGAAAAGAATTTATAAAATATTTGTTTTACTAATGATTATTTTCTTGGCAAATTATTTCATTTCTGTAGCTGAAGATTGGAAAACTTTAAGGTCAAAAGTAGATAGTTATTATCAACAAGGTCAATATGAAGTTGCAATTGAGTATGCTCAAAAAGCTTTAATACAAGCAGAAAAGGAATTTGGTAAGGATAATGTCTATTATGCAGATACTCAAAATTATTTGGCTCTTCTTTATCAAAACTTAGAGCAATATACGAAAGCCGAACCTCTATATTTAGCTTCAATGAAAATCTTTAAGAAAAAACTCGGTGAGGGACATCCCTATTATGGTGCCGCTGTTTTTAATATTGGGAATTTGTATCATTCGATAGGAAAATATAAAGAAGCCGAAAAGATGTTTAAATTAGCTATGGCAATTTATAAACAGAATTATGGTGAAAAAGATAAAGAATATGCCCGACCTACATATAATTTGGCAAAATTATATTTTGATATGAAGGAATACAAAAAAGCCGAAAAATATTTTATTGAATCATTATTGATTTATAGAACTGTTTTTGGTGCCGGTCATATGAGTTATATAACTGGTGTGGTCGAACTTGCAAATTTATATAAAGTTACGAAACAGTTTGTAAAAGCCGAATCTCTTTATAAAGAACTTTTGCTAATCTATAAGCAATTATATGGCGAGGATACTGTAAATTATGCTCACGCTCTCAGTAATATGGCTGTTGTCAAAGATTTCTTAGGCAAAGAAAAAGAAGCCGAAGAAATGCTTAATAAAGCATTGGCAATTTATGATAAATTCTATGGGAAAAATCATCAGTATTATATTAGAACTTTGCAATATCTTGCTCGTGTTTATGACAATATGAATAATTATGAGAAATCCAAAGGTTTGTGGTTTAGAGTTTTAAATATTTATCTTACAAAGATAAAACATTATTTCCCAACATTTTCAGAAAAAGAAAAAGGTGTATTTTATAATAGTGTCCAACCTTTTTTCGAAGAATTCAACTCATTTGTTTTGAAATGGCATAAGCAACACCCCGAGTTAATCGGGGAGATGTATAATAATCAATTGGAAACAAAAGCTTTGCTATTGAATGCTACGAGTAAAGTCAGACGTAGAATTCTAAGCAGCGGAAATCAACAATTAATTGATAAATTCAACGAATGGATTGCAATAAAAGAAAAATTAGCTACTTTTTATACACTATCAAAAGATAGGATTGAGAAGAGTCATATTGATATTCCATCTTTCGAAAATAAAGCAAATAAGATTGAAAAGGAATTAAGTCGCCAATCCGAATTGTTCCAAAAAGAATTTTCAAAACCGAGAATAACTTGGAAAAATATACAATCTATATTAAAGGATAATGAAGCCGCAATTGAAATAGTTCGTTTCAGACATTTCGATCATAAATGGACTGATAGTATCTATTATGCCGCTCTTATTCTTGATGCCAATACAAACGATTATCCCGAATTGGTTGTAATTAAAAACGGCAATCAATTAGAAGATGACTATCTCCATAATTACAAGAATATGATAAAGCATCAACTGATTGACCATGATTCTTATGGTGCTTATTGGGCGAAAATTCAAAAAGAATTGACTAATATAAAAACACTTTATATTTCATTGGACGGAGTTTATAATCAGATAAATTTATTGACTGTTCAGTTTCCCGATAGTAAGTTTTTAATTGATACATTCGATATAAATATCGTTCATAATACAAGAATTTTAGCAAATGAGAAAAAAGAGAAGATTATAAACAAAAATCATATCGTAGAATTATTTGGTTATCCCGATTTCAGTTACGATAAAACAAAAGATAAAATTGCTATGCTCGAAAAATCGACAACTAATAAGATAGGTAAATTAGAACTCAAACCCGAAAGCCCTTGGGATAATTTCAAAATAGCAAAAGCTAAGCAAGATTTAAAAAAAGTTAAAATAAGTGATCTACCCGGAACTGAGAAAGAGATTAACGATATTACAAATATTTTAAAAATAAACAATTGGA
>CAZVPQ010000187.1:0-5392 GCA_964628675.1 uncultured Hyphomicrobiales bacterium
CTGAAACCGATATTAAATCGGGAGCTTCTACCTCTGTACCTCTTCATCTGAGAAATGCCCCGACAAAATTGATGAAAAAAGAAGGTTATGGCAAAGATTACAAATATCCTCATTCTTTTGATGAGCATTTTGTCGAAGACAACTATTTTCCTGATGGAATGCAAGAAAAAGCATTTTATTTTCCAGGTGAATTCGGCAAAGAAAAATATTTCAAAGAACGATTGGAAAAGCTTTGGGAAGATAGATATAAAAAGAAATAAAAATTATTTGTGGAGAAATTAAAATGTCAACTTATTCAACTGAAATAACTAAAAAGATTGATGAATACTTGTATTCTAATTTTTCGAGTGATGACGATTTTCTTGTGCAATTAAAAAAGGAAGCATTAGAAAAAGGAATACCCGATATTTCTATTTCATCTATTCAAGCAAGATTTTTGCAGTTTTTAATCAAAATGAATAAAGCAAAATATATTATCGAAATAGGTTCTTTGGCTGGATATTCTGCTATTTCAATGGCAAGAGCTTTGCCCGATGATGGGAAATTACTCGCTATTGAAAAAGAAAAAGAATTTGCCGATTTTATTGATAAAAAAATCAAGGAGGCAGATTTAACTAATAAAATAGATGTTGTTATTGATGATGCTTTGAATTTCTTGGAGGATTTTAATCCTAATATCGAATTTGACATTATTTTTATTGATGCCGAAAAAACTCAATACATTGATTATGCCGTTGCAAGTTTACGTTTGTTGAAACCCGGAGGCATTATTATTGCTGACAATGCTTTGGCATTTGGCGAGATAGCAAATACTTCAATTTTCGACGATGAGCATAGGATTGAAGATGTTGAAGCTATTCGCAAATTCAATTTATTTATGAAGAATAATCCCAATCTGTTTACTACATTAGTTCCAATTGGCGACGGATTCCTTATGTCCCTTAAACTCTAATAATCAAACAATATATTGATGATTGATAAATATTCCTTATTTTTGAAGTTTATATTTTTTGTATTGTTAAATTATGAAATGAATGAAATATGGCGTCTTATCCTTATGATAAAATTGAAGAAAAATGGCAAAAGAATTGGGAAGAAAATCATTTATATAAAACGGTAGAGGATTTCTCAAAACCTAAATATTATGTCTTGGATATGTTCCCTTATCCAAGTGGAGCAGGACTGCATATAGGGCACCCCGAAGGTTATACGGCAACAGATATTATTGCAAGATATAAAAGAATGAAAGGTTTTAATGTGCTCCACCCCATGGGTTTTGATGCATTCGGACTTCCAACTGAAAGATATTCGATGCAAACGGGGATTCACCCTAAAATAGCAACTGAAAAGAATATAAATACTTTTGTTAACCAACTTAAAATGCTTGGTTTTGGTTATGATTGGGATAGAATTATCAATACAACAGACCCGGATTATTACAAATGGACTCAATGGATGTTTCTTTTGATTTACAACTCTTGGTTCGATGAGGAATTACAAAAAGCCCGTCCAATAGATGAATTGCTGATACCTGAGAATTTGAAAGATATTGGTGAAATAGAAAAATATAAAGATGAGCATAGATTGGCATATATTGATATGATTCCCGTTAATTGGTGCGAAGCATTGGGAACAGTCCTTGCCAATGAAGAAGTTGGCGAATGGCGTGAAAAAGGTTATGAGGTCGAAAGACGCCCTATGCGGCAATGGATGATTAAAATTACAAAATACTCGCAAAGACTTCTTGACGATTTGGAGTTAGTCGATTGGCCCCATTCCACAAAGGAAATGCAAAAAAATTGGATTGGTCGCAGCGAAGGTGCTGAAATTTATTTTGATATTAAAAATTATGATAAAGCCGTTCTTGTATTTACTACGAGACCCGATACTATTTTCGGTGCCAGCTATCTGGTATTAGCTCCCGAACATCAATTTGTAAAAGATATTACTACTAATGATAAAAAAACGGAAGTTGAAAATTATATTAAAACGGCATCTTTGAAAAGCGATTTGGAACGCTCGGAATTGAGCAAAGAAAAAACAGGTGTATTTACAGGGTCTTATGCAATTAATCCAGCAACCGGAGAAGAAATTCCAATTTGGATTGCCGATTATGTTTTGGCTCATTACGGAACAGGTGCTATTATGGCAGTCCCGGGGCACGATTCGAGAGACCACGAATTCGCAACTCAGTTTAATCTGCCGGTTATTCAAGTAGTAAAATCTGAAAACGGCGATTGGGACATACAAAAAGAAGCTTTTACCGAATATGGAATTGCCGTAAATTCTGAAAGTGATGAATTAAATATAAATGATTTAGATACGAAAGAAGCTATAAAGAAAACTATTGAATGGGTTGAAAAGAAAAATATTGGAAGTAAAAAAATACAATTTAAATTAAGAGATTGGCTCTTTTCGAGACAAAGATATTGGGGCGAACCAATTCCTATTATGTTTTTTGAAGACGGAAGCAAAAGAGCTTTAGACTTTGATGAATTGCCTTTGGAATTGCCTGAAGTAAGCGATTTCCAACCTGCGGGAACAGGTGAATCTCCTCTTGCAAAAGTTGACACTTGGATTAATTTTATTGATAAAAAGACCGGCAAAAAAGCAAAGTTTGAAACTAATACAATGCCTCAATGGGCTGGTTCTTGCTGGTATTATCTGCGTTATATCGACCCGAATAATAATGATATTTTCGTAGATAAAGAAAAAGAAAAATATTGGCTAATGCCCGATGGGGTGGACTTATATATGGGTGGTGCCGAACACGCAGTTTTGCACTTGCTTTATGCAAGATTTTGGCATAAATTACTTTATGATTACGGCTATGTTTCCACTCCCGAACCTTTTAAAAAGCTCTTTCATCAAGGATTAATCATTGGAGAAGACGGGCGGAAAATGTCTAAATCCCTCGGGAATGTTATCAATCCTGATGATGTTGTGAAAGAATTCGGTGCTGATTCCGTAAGAGTTTATGAAATGTTCCTCGGACCTTTGCAAGATGCAAAACCTTGGTCAACCGACGGTATAGCAGGTGTCAATCGCTTCTTGGCAAGACTTTGGCGAATAATCGTAAACCAAGAAGGCAAATTATCCGAAAATATTCAAGACATTGAACTAACGCAAGAACAGGAATATGTTTTGAATTACACAATCAAGAAAATTGCTGATGATATAGAAGATTTGCATTTCAATACTGCCGTATCGCAAATGATGATTTTTGTAAATGAATTTACAAAAGCAAAGATTAAACCACGCAAAGCAATTGAAAAATTTGTTTTGGCTATCTCGCCTTTTGCCCCTCACATAGCAGAAGAGCTATGGCATTTGCTCGGGCATAATCAATCGATATTATTAGAAAAATTCCCCGATTATGACGAAACTAAAATCGTAAAACAAGAAATTGAATTCGTCGTACAAGTGCAGAGCAAAATCAGAGCAAAAATTATGTTGCCCCCTGATTTGCCACAAGAGGAATACGAAAAATTGGCATTACAAGATGAAAAAGTTCAAAAGCATATTGGCGACAAACAAATTAGAAAAGTAATTTGGGTTCCGAATAAGCTGAAAAATTTTATAGTAGGTTAGGGAATATGTAATATGAGATAGATGTTCAATCGGTAAAAGAATTTTGAACTTATATAAAAAAAGCCGATGAAATTCAAACACCGGCTTCAAAAAATATATAGATTATTCTATTGTCCTAAATTCTGTAATTTTTCTTTTTGATTATCCGAAAGCATATCTCCTAATGAAAACGAACTATTAGTAGAAGGTGTTTTATTTTTATCGGATTGTTTTCTCCTGTTATTATGAGAGGAGTTGTCTGATTTTGCTCCCTCGTCAACTTTTGGAGATAGAATCAAAGATTCTTCGCTGGGATTAATATCCGAAACGACAACTTCAACTTTATCACCGGTCTTATAAGGGATTTTTTTACCTCTCATAACCGATCTCATTTTGCTTCTCGGCATAAATCCGTCAATATCATTATCAATATTAACAATAGCACCCTGAGGGATTACTTGTAAAATCTCGCCAACAAATTCGTTGCCAATTTTAAATCTTTCCGCTAATTCTGTCCATGGATTAGCTTGTGTCCTTTTTAAACTTAAAGCGGCATTATGTTTTTCTTCGGATAAAGTCATAATTTCAACTTTAATTTCTTGACCTGGTTTTAATACTTCTGACGGTCTTTTTATTCTTTTGGTCCAATGAATTTCATTGTTTCTCAAAAGTCCATCAACTCCTGGTTTTAATTCAACATAAGCACCAAAATCAGTTAATCTTCTTACTATGCCAATAACCTGATCACCGGCTTTAAATTCTTCGGCAACACCTTTCCAAGGTGATTCTTCCAATTCTTTACGACTTAATGCTATTTTATTTTTGTCTTTATGAATTTCAATGATTTTAGCTTCAATAGATTCCCCTTTTTTGAAATGTTTATTAGGATTATCAATATGAGCTCTTGAAAGGCGAGAAATATGAATTAATCCTTCTATACCCATAAATTCGACGAAAACGCCAAAAGAAGCAATAGAAGAAATTTTACCTTTAACAACATCTCCAACTTTAATTTTATCCCAAACTTCATTAAGTAATAATTTCTTTCTTGAAACAATAACGGCTTTTCTATCCTCATCAAATTCTTGATATTCATGAACGCTGACACTAATTATTTGACCAATTGCATCTTTCATTTCTTGTTCACTCGGATTACGTTTCAAAGCAAAATGAGAAGTTGGCAAAAAGAGCGCCACATCTTTATAATGTACTCTTAATCCGCCTCGTATCCTGCTTATAACTTCAACTTCGATGGTTTCGTTATTAGCCATTTTATCTTTTAATTCGTTAAATACTTCGTCGTAATGTTTTTGTCTGGCACTTTTTATTCTTTTGACTTTTCCTTTTTTCTCTTCAACTTCTTTATCTTTTGTTTCACTAACATTTGCCTGAGTAGATTCATCTTTTTTTGCTTCTTCTTCTTTTTCCTCAATTTTTACTTCTACTTCAGGTTCAGCTTTTTTTTCTAATTCAATGTTCTCGGTTTTTACTTCTTTGTCTTCAACTTCTTTAGTTGGTTCTGACGTTGTTGCTGTTACATTTTCTTCTGTATTTTCTTCTTCTTGGATTATATCCAAATTATCTTCTTTTTTTACATCTTCAATAGAAGTGTTTGTATCTTCAGTAGAAACAAGTTCCGGAGAACTTATCTCGGGTTCTATAGAATCTTCTTTAGGAATTTGTTTATCTGTAGTTTTGTCTAATTCAGTTTGTTCAACGTTCGAATCATTTTGATTTGAAATATTTTCTTCGATTTTTGCTTCTTGTTTTTCACTTTGTTTGGAAAAATCAAATGGTTTTTCATCCATAATACACCTACCTT
>CAZVPQ010000188.1:0-5356 GCA_964628675.1 uncultured Hyphomicrobiales bacterium
TATTATTATTTTAAAAAATTATTTTTAGATTTAATATATCCTAAACAAATAATAGAAAACAATCCATTTTCAATAGAATATTTTTTAGTAAAATCATAATTATCAGAATTTGTATTAAGCAAACCACGGAGATGCTAATTCAACTTCAATTGTTTTCTTTAATTGATAATTGAAAATCTAATTCCAATTGCTGCAATCTTGAGTAAACCTCTTGAGCCATACTGTAAAATCAACGGATTCTTGAGGAATATTAATATAATCACAACTGAATCTGATTCTCGAATAAGTGCCTCCTACTAATGGATTGCCATAAGCAAGTGTATCGCCTTCATTTATTGTGTAATTCTGAGAATTAATTTGGAAATTGCAACTATTGGTGATAAACATTTTTTTCGTAATAATTGGTATTCCCATTGTAAATGTAGTATCTTCGGTTATAACAGTGTCAGATTTAACGGCAGTCAATAGAAAAATATTTTTGTAATAACTTGTATCGGGAATGCCTTTTGTTAGGAGCAAATCAGAAGGGGGCATATAGTAGTAATCAACCTCGCTGGGTGGCGAATTAAAACAAGATGACAACACAAAAGCCAGTATCAATACAATCAAAGTAAAACTAAGTTTAAATGATTTCATAATTCTTATTTAAATATTTATCAATTAATTTTATTTTCGGATAAAACTAAGAAATATTAAACAGAATTCAAAATCAAATCAATAATTAGATATTAAGCTAAATATACAAATAGCCTTTTCAACAGATAGATGGGTCATAATGGCAGTAATTTATTATTTGTTACACTTATAATTTCAGTTATTCTGTCATAACGGCATATTTTATATTTTTGGCACGTTTTTCGTAATAATGGAAATAAAGTTAAAAAGTTTGTACAATTATGAAGGGGATTGGAAAGATGACATTAGTAAGATTAGAGCCTTTTCGGAGATTTGAAAATTTAGGTAAAAGAATTAATGATTTTGCCAATGATTTTGAAAAGGGTATTAGTTTGGAAGTTGGTTCATTCAGTCCGAAAACGGATATTTGTGATAATGAAAAGAATATATTTATCTCGGCTGAATTACCGGGGATGGCGAAAGAAGATATCAAGATTTCTGTTACCGAAGATAGGATATTGAGCATCAAAGGAAATAAGCATAAAAATAATAATGATAAAACATTTCTACGGAATGAGAGAAATTATGGAGAATTCGAAAGAACTTTTGTATTGTCGGGAGATGTTGATATTGAGCATATAGACGCAAAGTTTGATAACGGTGTGCTTGAATT
Source organism: uncultured Hyphomicrobiales bacterium (assembly GCA_964628675.1). Taxonomy (GTDB): domain Bacteria; phylum Bacteroidota; class Ignavibacteria; order Kapaibacteriales; family UBA2268; genus CAZVPQ01. The sequence goes on from CAZVPQ010000188.1 coordinate 1,289, forward strand.
AGTAATGAACAAAATTGAGCCGCCTGAGCCAAAAGAAATTAATGTAGATATTAAGTAATTGAAGTATTCACTTATAGATATATTAGGAGTGCCAAATTTGGCAAAGATAATCCCGATTGGAAAAAGAACTTCGGCACTCCTGATTTTTATAAAATAAATTTGAAATAAAATAAAATAATATAAAATAAATTTGAAATAAATTATATAGGAGATAAGAATAATGGCTATGATTAGATTAAACCCAATGTGGGAACTCGAAAATATGAAGCGTGAAATGAATAAATTAATGAAAAGTGCTGTTGCACCGGAAAATAGACCGAGAATTGAAATTGGCGATTTTAAACCGAGAATTGATGTTTTGGAAGACGACAAAGCTATTTATTTTGAAGCAGAACTTTCCGGATTGAGTAAAGATAAAATCAAAATTTCTGTCAATGATGATAATATTTTGTCCATCAAGGGTGAGAAAGAATTTAATAAAGATGATTCATTGAATTATATACGTACCGAGAGGTCTTTTGGATCATTTCAAAGAACTTTCCAATTGCCGGACAACATAGATACTGAAAAGATAAATGCTAATTTTGAAAACGGTGTATTGCAATTGACATTGCCAAAAATGGAACCGGTAAAAGCTAAAGAAAAAGAAGTAAAAATTAATTAAAAATAACTAAATATATTTAATTTGGGTTTCAGCAAAGAAGAAAAACTGCTTCTTTGCTGAGACTGTTTAAAAAGGAAAATAAATAATTATTGATTTAGAAATAGATTAAAACTAAAGATTAAAACTAAAAAAAGGAGAATTTGTATTATGGGAAAAATTATTGGAATTGATTTAGGAACAACAAACTCAGTTGTTGCAGTTATGGAAGGCACAAGCCCTGCTGTTATCGCAAATAGCGAAGGCACAAGAACGACACCTTCAATGGTCGGCTTTGCAAAAAACGGCGAGAGATTGGTAGGTCAAGCGGCAAAGAGACAATCTGTTACTAATCCTAATAATACTATCTATTCAATAAAGAGATTTATGGGTAGAAGGATTAATGAAGTTAACGAAGAAAGCAAAATGGTGCCTTTTAAAATGATTGGCTCAGGCAACGACCCAGTTAAAGTTAAAGTTAACGATAGAGATTATTCACCACCTGAGATTTCGGCTATGATTTTGCAAAAAATGAAACAAACTGCCGAAGATTACTTAGGTCAAAAAGTTGAAGAAGCTGTCATTACTGTTCCTGCGTACTTTAATGATTCGCAGCGACAAGCTACAAAAGATGCCGGTGAAATAGCAGGATTAAAAGTTCGCAGAATAATTAACGAACCAACTGCCGCCGCATTAGCTTATGGTTTGGATAAAAAAGGCAAGAATATGACAGTTGCTGTTTATGATTTGGGTGGAGGTACATTTGATATTTCTGTTCTTGAAATTGGAGAAGGCGTTTTTGAAGTAAAATCTACTAATGGTGATACTCACCTTGGTGGTGATAACTTTGACCAAAAATTAATTGATTATCTTGCCGACGAATTTCAAAGTAAAGAAGGAGTTGATTTGCGCAAAGATCCTATGGCATTGCAAAGATTAAGAGAAGCTGCCGAAAAAGCAAAAACAGAGCTTTCCCAAATGTTGCAAACTGATGTTAATTTGCCATTTGTTACGGCTACTCAAGATGGTCCTAAGCACTTAAATATTACTGTTTCAAGAGCAAAATTTGAAAGTCTTTGTGCTGATTTGTTTGATAAGACATTAGGTCCCGTCAAGCAAGCAATGAATGATGCAAAATTATCACCAAATCAGATTGATGAAGTAATTCTTGTCGGTGGTTCTACCAGAATTCCAAAAATTCAAGAATTAGTCAAAAGTTTCTTTGGCAAAGAACCTTCTAAGGGTGTAAATCCTGATGAAGTTGTTGCAATTGGTGCCGCCATTCAAGGTGGTGTTTTGGCAGGAGATGTATCAGATGTTTTATTATTAGATGTTACACCTTTAACACTCGGTATTGAAACTCTTGGTGGCGTTTTAACACCTATGATACCTGCTAATACAACAATCCCGACTAAGAAAACCGAGATTTTCTCTACTGCTTCCGATAGTCAGACTTCAGTCGAGATACATATTTTGCAGGGTGAACGTTCTATGGCTAATGACAATAGATCTCTTGGTAGATTCCATTTAGATGGTATTCCACCTGCACCACGAGGTGTGCCTCAAGTTGAAGTTACTTTTGATATTGATGCTAATGGAATTTTGTCTGTTGCCGCTAAAGATAAGGCAACAAATAAAGAACAGAATATCAGAATTGAGTCTTCAAGTGGTTTGGAAAAAGAAGAAGTCGAAAAAATGAAAAAAGCCGCTCAAGAACATGCTTCCGACGATAAGAAGAGAAAAGAAGAAATTGATATGAGAAATCAAGCGGATAATTTAGTTTACTCGACTGAAAAACAATTGAAAGAATTAGGTGATAAAATTAAGCCTGAACATAAAACTAAAATTGAAGAATCCAAAAAGAAACTCGAAGATGCTATTAAGAATAATCCTGCCGATATTCGTACTGCTATGGATGAATTAAATAAAGTTTGGAGTGAAGCTTCAACCGATATGTATCAAAATACAGAACCACCTAAAGATGGCAATGGGCAAGCTGACTCATCAGGACAAGCTGATGCTCAAACTGAGGAGAAAAAAGCCGATGACAACGTTGAGGAAGCTGATTATACTATAGTTGACGACGACAAATAAAGATATTCATTAAGTAAGAAATAAGAAGCTATCTAAAAAAAGGTAGCTTCTTTTTTTATATCTATTAAATCAAATTATTGTCAATTACTGAATTATTTTATCATAATTCTTGATTTTTTTTCGTATATTATTAAACAACATTTTCTTGTTTAATAATTTGAACTTAAATTATGGAAAATAAAAGCAAAGAAGAACTAATCAAAGAACTAAAAGCCAATAAAATTAAATTAGTCGAACTTGAAACCCAATACTCAGCATTAATTGATAATTCCTTGGTTGGAGTTTACTCCACAAATAGAAATGGGGAAATATTATTTGCCAATAAAGCTTTAGCTAATATTTTGGAATACGATTCCGTCAATGAATTAAAAAAGGTAAAGTCAAAATCTTTTTATAAAATTCCGGAACAAAGGGAATTGCTATTAGCAAAATTAAATAAATATAATAAAGTTACGAATTTTGAGATTGAATTAATTACTAAAAACAAGACTATTAAGCATGTTTTGCTGAATGAATTCAAAAAAAATGATATTATGAATGGTATGATGCTTGATATAACTTTAAGAAAAACCTATTTGAATGATTTAATGATATCGCAGGAAGAACTTGAACAACTTAACTTTGAGTTGGAAAGTAGAGTTAAAAAAAGAACCCGACAATTAGAAAAATCGTATTTACAATTAATTAGAAGCAAAAATGCAGCAAAAGAAAACGAACAAAAATTTAAAAGTATAGTTGAAAATGTTAGTGACTTAATTTTTATCATTGACAAAAAAGGGTTTATTACTTTCATATCTCCATCATCTAAAGATTTATTAGGATATGATAATCTTGAAGTACTAGGTACAAATTTTTATGATTATTTAAATGAGAATGATAAGCAACAATTAAAAATTATCTACAAAGAACTTCTGAAAAATGAAGACAAGATGGAAGAACAAGTGTTCAATTTTAAACATAAAGATAATACTTGGAAATGGTTCCTAACTTCCGGTTCTTTGATTAAAACAAAAAATGATGAGAATATATATTTTCTGGGTATTGCAAAAGATATTACAAAAAGAAGAAAAGAAGAAGAAATATTATTTCAATCTGAAAAAAAATTCAGAGCAATTATAGAAAGCTCAAATGAGGGTATAATCGCTGTATCCGCTAAAACATATAAAATCATATATTCAAATCCTACATTTAGCAATATGTTGGGTTATTCGGATACCGAATTATTAAATATGGCTATTTTTGAATTAAATCCCAATGTCCAAAAATCTTATTTTAACTTTTATTTTGGACAATGCAATCAGATTTTCACCCCAAGACGGAAAGATTTACATAAA
>CAZVPQ010000189.1:0-5350 GCA_964628675.1 uncultured Hyphomicrobiales bacterium
TAAATTATTCAGCACCAAATCCACTTTGTCTTTTATTTCCTGATTAGCAACATTTATATCTTTTCCTAATTCAAATTCAATCATAATAATCGAAACACCGTCGAGAGAATAAGATTCTATTTTTTCAATACGGCTAACGGTCGAGATAACATCTTCTATTTTTTTCGTTACCTGAGTTTCAATTTCTTTTGGACCTGCCCCCGGATATATTGTCTGTATTGTTACAAACGGAATAGCAACATCAGGTGTTTGATTTAAGTTCAAATTATTATAAGCAATCGCACCGAAAATGATGAATACTAAAATAAACATAGTCATCATTATCGGACGATTTATTGACAATTTAGATAAGAACATTTTTTTCCTCTAATTATTTACATTTTACAATATTTTAGCTTACAACTTTTATTTTTAATCCATCGGAAAGTTGGTTTTGGCAACAAGAAATAACTTTATCTCCAACATTTAACCCGTCAATTATTTCGATTTTAATGCCATCATTCAAACCTAATTTTACTTCTCTTTTCTGAGCAACACCATTATTATTCACATACACATAAGCTTTATTGTCTATTTTTTCAATTAGATTTCTTTGCAGAGTTATGGCTTCGGGATTAGAGTAAACATTAATTTTGACGTTAGCAGTTACTCCGCTTTTCAATAATCTGTGAGGATTTGGGAAATGTAGCTCAACTTTGAATGCACGTCTTCTTGAATCCATAGCCACGGAAATATTTGCAACTTTGCCCTTGAATTCTTGATTATTATAATAAATTGAAGCAGACATTCCTCTTTTCAAATAAGAAATTTCTTCATCATTAACCCAAATTATTGCTTTTATGACATCTAATTGGGATACTACGAATAATGGTTTCGGTTGTCCCGGGCTGAACGTCTGTGGTATTTCTCCTTCGTGAACAATTAAATTAATCAAAGTGCCATTCATTGGTGATTTGATCTGAATTGTTTGCTGGAATGCCTCAAAATTTCTTTTACTAACTTCATATTGAGTTTTGACATTGTCTAAATTTTGTTGAGATGTTTGACCCGATTTATAGAGTTCTTTCATACGGTCATACATTTTTTTTGCATTTTCAAAGGCAACTTTTGCTTGTGTGTATTGTATCATCGGCATATCAGATGGAAATTCCATTATAACCTGATTTTGTTTGACGTAATCACCTTCTTTTGCATATACTTTTTTTACTCTTTCTGAGAACATAGTTCCCTGTGTTGTTTCTTTTATTCCTGATAAAGTAGCAAAAAAAGACAATTCTTTTTCAAAATTATTTTTTTCGATTGTAGTTATTTCAACAGGCAAGCCCTCTTCTTGATGAATTTCTTCCATACTTTTTGATTTGATTTTTTCTTCTTTTCCGCAAGAAGACAGAAGAAGTAAAGTAAATAAACTTACTATTAAAAGATGCGGGAAATAGATTTTTATAGCTTTTAAATCCATTTTAGAACTCCTTATATATTTAATTTAATAATTTTCACTTGTTTAATTTATTTAAAATTCTGAAATACTTTGAATCAATTGCACCGGTTAATTGCTCTAATTCCGACTGTGCAATGATATAATCATAAATTGATTGCAATCTGTTTGTTTTAGCTCTTCGCAAAGCCATATCGGCATTTTGTACATCGAGTTGAGTGCCAGTGCCTTCTTTATATTTCACATTTGCAATTTCATAAGCTTTTTGAGCCAACTGCACATTTTTATCTTGTGCTTCGACCAAACTTTGTACTCTTTGCAGTTCATTAATTTTTGATTTGACTTGAACTTTAATTCCTTCTTTTATTTGCTTTAATTGTTCATCGGTTTGGAGTACTTTAATTGTAGATTGTTGGACTTTTTCATTTGTTCTTAATCCGTTAAAAAGATTTATGGAAAAATTAACACCAACTAATCCCGTTTTATAAGTATTAAAATTAAAGTCATCGGCTTGTCCGTTATAAGAATAGCTTGCAAAAGCGGCAATTGTGGGCCAATATTCAGATCTGTCCAATTCGATAAATTCTTCATCCACATCTCTTTTGACTTTGAATGTTTTGAGGTCGTAGTTACTGCTCATTGCTTTGCTAATTGCATCTTGTTGACTGAGAATATTCTGTGGATTGTACGCAATATCACCTTGTATTTCTATATTCTCATTTTGTTTTAATCCCAAGAGAATTTTCAATCCGTTTTTTGCATTTTTATAAGTATTTTCTAATGATAACACCGTTGGTCTTAAATTCTCGACTTGCACACTGGCACGCAATAAATCAAATTCCGAGACTAAACCTTGTTTATTATATGCTTGAACATTTTTCAGATTATCTTCTGCATTAGCTAAACTTTCTCTCATTATTTTAAGCATTTTTTTAGTCAAAATTACACCATAGAATGCTTTTTTGACATCTGTTATAGTTTTTGCCGAAGTGCTTTTCAATGCTTGTCTGGATAAATTAAGATAAATCTGTGAAGCTCCGATTCCTTTTAAAACAGCTGAATTAAACAAAATTTGAGTTGCTTGTAATTTCGTTTCAAAAGAATTAGTCAGAAAAAAAGATTGCTCTGTTAATCCCATAGGTTTAAACTTCGATGGGTCGTTAGGTAATAGACCTTCATTAAATAAGACACCATAGGTTGCATTATTTAACATAGCTTCAAAATCGGGAAAGAAAATAATTGGTTTTTCAAAGTAATGCATCAAATTGCCTGATAAATCAATTGTAGGCATTGCATAGCCATAAGCCTCTCTGACTTTTGCTTGTGCTTTTTTGATTTCAAGCTTTGCGGATTTTGTCTCGCTATTATTTTCCAAAGCGATTTTAATTGCTTCGTCTATTGTTAATGTCCTTGTCTGTGCTAACGCTATATAACTTGTAGTTAAAAATAATATTAGCACAAAAATTGAATTTAATCTTTTCATAATTCCTTTATTTATTAATTTGACTTTTTGTTTTCTCATTATATTTTTTATTGCCAATATCAGTCAAAGCACCGGTCAATAAAACATCAAATATATTTTGTAATGTATCTTTTGTAGTCAATGGCAAATTGGAAACTATTTCAGGTACTAAAATATTATGCAATGAATTATAAAAAATAAGATATAAAATATCTTTGTTGATATTGCTTTTCACATATCCTTTTTGAACACCAATAGTATGGATTCGTCCAAAATTTAATTTCATTTGGTCTTTCCGGAAATTTTCTAATTTTTCCCATTGCTTCGGAAGAGATTTAGATATATCTTCAAAAAATTCTTTTGTTAGTAAACTTGAAGAATCCGACATAATATTCCATAATCTTATTAATATTTCTATAAAATCAAATTCATTAGTCTCAAGGTCATTGATTAATGATTTTATTAAAGATTTAATTCTTTGCAATTCATTGTCGAGAATAGTTACCAACAATTCTTCTTTGGAATTAAAATAATTGTAAAGTGTTTTTTTGCTGATACCAACCAATTGGGCTATAGTATCGGTCTTAACATTGCTATAACCATATTTAGCAAATTCCAATTTTGCTTTTTCTAAGATTTGTTTTTTAATATCTATATTTTTCTCCATATTCTACCAAATAAACTCAAAATACTATTTCGGTTTCCACTGTATAACGAAGATGGGTTAAATTTATTATTAGAATTTTATATTTTTTTATCCGATAAAAGTTTTTTAATTAATTATTAAAGAGATGAATGTAGTAATCAATTAATTATAATATTGGCATTATGTAGCAATGGCATATTTCCTGTTTAATATTTAATCTCTACGAGATAAAAGAAAATAGAAATATTTCTGTCGTTACCAATATTAAATCTCTACGAGATAAATATTTTACATATCGCATAGCGATTACATATTAGTAAAAAACACTTTACATCTCAGTCTTTTTATCGCTTAGCGATTATTTATTTGACTTTCGTCTTCGTTCAATACAACTTTTTATAAATTCTAAAATAATTAATATATCCAAATTAATTGTCTTTTAACTCAATTATGATTTTGTTTTTATTCTATTTCTACAAACATTAGCTTCCAAAATTTATTTTGTAACATATTTTGTTAAAATAACGTATATTATAATAAATGTTTTTTATATTGTAATATACGAATTCTGATAAATAATGAGGTGATTATGCAGAAACAATTATTCTTATCTAACACAACTAAAATGATAGGCGGTGTTTGCGGAGGTATTGCAGAATATTTTGACATAGATCCCGTAATAGTTCGTATCATTTTTGTTATTTTAGCTTTCAGTGGTGGTGGCGTTTTGGCATATATTATTTTATGGATAATAGTACCAAGAGCACCATTGATTATTGTTAATCCTACAAGTAATAATGCAGATGTAAACAATGCTGAGCAATCAAGAGTAAATGAAAAAAATGAAAGGAATTCTTCTAACATTAATACAGAGCAAAATCAACAATCTCGGAAACATTTTGACGGCAGATTGTTCGCGTCTATATTATTAATAGCTGTGGGTGTGTTTTGGATGTTGGATAACATTGTGCCACATTTACATATTTTAAAGTTGTGGCCTATTATTTTAATCGCTCTCGGTTTATTGATATTAATGAAATCTAAAAATGAATAAGAAGGGATTATTATGAAAAAATCTACTCTATTTTGGGGAGTGTTTTTAATATTAAGCGGTTTGTTCTTAATATTGGATAAGTTTAATATTTGGTCTATTGATTTTGATAGTGTTTATAATTATTGGCCCCTGTTTTTGATATTTTGGGGTGTTTCGCTTTTGAAAATATCGGATATGATTAGAAAAACAATGACTGTTTTGAGTGCGACTTTATTAGCAATTTTTCTTTCAGGTTTTTTAGCTAATGGGTTTTCGGCAATATTTAACTGTAATGATGATTATGTTATTTCCGACAAAGTAATTTCAAAGGAATATCATAAAACAGTTTTTGAACCTTATTCGGATAGTATTAAATTTGCCAAGTTGAGTGTTGATGCAGGAGCGTCTAATATTCATATCCATGATAAATCTGATAATTTGATTGCTGTTCACTCTTTTTTACCCAATAAATTGTTTAATTTAGAAACTGATATAGAAGACCAGAAAGCTAAAATAAATCTTAATTTTAAATTAAACAAAATATTTTGGCAAAAACATAAAAACAAAAATCGAGTTAATGTCAACATAAATGATAAGCCGGTTTGGGATTTTGATTTTGATATGGGGGCTGTAAATTTTAATGCGGATTTGTCTAATTTCAAAGTGAAAAATATCAAATTAGATGTTGGAGCGTCAAATGTCAAATTGAAATTAGGAGATTATTATTATCAAACCGATATGGAAATTAATGCGGGAGCTTCCAAAATCTCAATA
>CAZVPQ010000190.1:0-5330 GCA_964628675.1 uncultured Hyphomicrobiales bacterium
AATAAATATTAACTCGTTTAGCTTTTTTACTACATAAATTTAATTATATAAAAAGCGATGAAATTATTGAAGAGAAATATGGAGTTAAGGGATATTTCGGTACACAGCTTGAAAAAAAAGGAACTTTTTTCGGTGAAATAAGATATGAAAAACAAAATTATTGGAGTCTGTCTGATAAAATTCCGAGTGATAATTATAAAATATTCAGTTTAAAAGTTGAAACTATTTTTGATACGGAAAACAAAACTTATTTTCCAACGCAAGGTAGAAAAATAGATATTTCTTTGGAAACTTCTCTTTTGAATAGTCCTGATATAAGAAGTTTCTCAAAAGTAAAATTCAGATATTTAAAACATTTTACAAATGGTTTGCATACTTTTACACCATCGATTTTTTTTGGATTTGCCGATGAATCAACGCCTTTGCCGGAATTTTTTAGTTTAGGCGGACAATATGATTTTTATGGAATGCGAGAAGATGAAATAAGAGGTAGGCAAAAAGTACTTGGTAGTTTGAATTACAGATTTAAATTGCCTTTTAAGATTTTCTTTGATACTTATGTTTCACTGAGGTATGATATGGGTTCGGTTTGGAAGCATTTTGAAACGATAAAAATAGCGACTTTGAAACAAGGTATTGGCTTAGGTCTGGCTTTTAATACTCCATTGGGACCTGCTAAATTTTCGTTGGGAAAGAGTTTTTATTTGGTTAAAAAACCGAATTCTGTATTTTGGGGTGAATATATGGGGTACTTTAGTATTGGAGCAATATTTTAAAAGATTGAATTTAGTTTAACGTCTAAGAAAATTAATAAATAATATTTTGTGGAGATTTATATGTCTATTATTACAATTTTTGGGTCGGGAACTTGCAAAGAAGACTCTGATGAATATAAGTTAGCTGAAAAATTAGGCAAATTACTTTCGGACAAAGGTTTTGATATAGCAACAGGTGGTTACGGTGGGATAATGGAAGCGGCTTTAAAAGGTGCTTCTCAAAATGATGTAAAAAGAATTGGTGTTGTTACAGAATTTTATAAAGAAATGAAACCAAACGCCTATGTTAATGAAGTAATTAATGTTGAAACATATATTGACAGATTATCGAAATTGGTTGAAATAGGCAATGCTTATGTTATATTGCCCGGAGAGACGGGGACTCTTCTTGAATTTTCCACAGTCTGGACTTTAAAGGATAAAAAAATTATTTCCGACAAACCGATTATTTGTTTTGGTGAAGTTTGGCAAGAAGTTCTTCAAACAATGGGATTTTATTCGGAAGCTTTGTTAGAAGATTCACTTTTAATTGAAAATGTAAATAATCCCGAAGATGCTGTTAGTATATTAGCAGACAAAATGAATAAGTAAAATATGGGACAAATTTTAAATAGAATTTTTAGAATAGCAAAGTCTAATTTAAATAATTCCTATAATGACAATGTTGGATATTATGATGAAGTAAAGGACCTAAAAAGAATAATAGATGAATTGGATGATAATCCTGTAAATCAAAATAATGGAACTGATGTATTTGAAAAAATAGATAATAATTCTGCTTATTTAATTTTAAAAATTGATAAATCGGCTGGTATTGAAGAAATAAAATCAGCTTATAAGAGGAGAATAAAGGAGTATCATCCTGACAGATTACAGAATTTTGGTGAGGAAATTAGAAATTTAGCGAATATTAAAACGAAACAAATTAATTTGGCTTATTCTTTGATAAAAGAAAAGAGGCATTTTTAATTAAAGGGTAAATTGCGGATATGAAAAAAATAATTCCTGAAATAGTTTTTATCATTGTGATAAGTAGCATAATCGGTTTGATTTATAATGCTTTTTCTGAGCATTCCATTCCATTTATCCCAAAGTCAAATGAGGAATTAGCTGTCGCAGATTCTGCCATTTTTAGCAAGCAAGACCCTAATCAGAATTATTTAGAAAAAATTGTTACTTATAATCAGATTATTAAATTAATTGACAAACCCGATGTTCTTTTTATTGATGCCCGCCGACCTGAGGATTATCAAAAAGGACATATCCACAATGCAATTAATATATTCCCTTTGATAGATGATGAGAATCAATATTATAATAAGTTGAATGAATTACCGAGGAATAAAATATTAATTGTTTATTGCGATGGTGGCAATTGCGATTTGAGTGAACACGTAGCAAAAGATTTATATGGTTTTGGATATGACCAATGTTTTTTGTTTAAAGGAGGTTGGGCTGAATGGACAAAAAGAAAAGTAAAAGAATAATACTTTATTATTTGAATTAATGATTTTTTAATGCGAGAAGCGATAAAAAATGTATTCGATTGAAGACAAAAAAATATTTTCTTTATTAGAGAAAAAATATGGTATTATTGGTGTTTCAGCACTTATGCGAGACGCAATGATGAAGTTGTATCAAGTTGCACCTACGGATTTGACAGTATTAATCACAGGAGATACAGGGACAGGCAAAGAAGTATTTGCAAATGCTCTGCATGGTTTGAGTAATCGTAATAAATTTCCTTTTGTTAGCGTTAATTGTGGCGCTATACCCGAAACATTATTAGAATCGGAATTGTTCGGACACGAAAAGGGAGCTTTTACAGGTGCAAGTGACCAAAGAAAAGGTTTTTTTGAATCTGCAAATCGAGGGACTATTTTTTTAGATGAAATTGGCGAAATGCCAATTGCTACACAAGTGAAATTACTAAGAGTTTTGGAATCAGGTGAGTTTTCAAGGCTTGGTTCTTCTTCAATTCACAATGTTAATGTCAGAGTAGTTGCCGCAACTAATAGGGATTTAACTCAAGAAGTAGCTGACGGTAATTTTAGGCAAGACCTTTTTTATAGACTCAGATCCGTACATATTTATTTGCCAAGATTAAGGGAGCATATTGAAGATATACCTGTTTTGGCATCTAAATTTGCTAAACGAGTAGCACTCAAACTTGGAATTGAATTTGAAGGTGTTTCGAATGATGCTATGAACATTTTGAAAAGTTTGCCTTGGCATGGTAATATAAGAGAATTGAAAAATTTAATTGATACTGCTATTACTTTGGAGCAGACTTCATATATTGATGCAAAGATACTACAAAAGCATATTCCGCCTGCTCTCCCTGCGGCAAATTTAACGCCTATATCAAGGGAAGAGTCAATAATACCTTTAAATCCGGTTGTTTATGAGAAAAACATAGAATTGGAATTGATTTTTAAGACACTATTAGAGTTAAAAAATGAAATTTCAGAAATTAAAAGATATATTCACTCTTTAAGTATGCATGTTGAGGATTTGAAAGATGAAGTTCATGATTCTATTAATTCTTCCCTTGTTATCGAAAATGACTCTGAGCATAAATCAAATGAATTTGAAGATTTGAATATAAGTAATTTGGAAAAGCAAATAATTGAATTTGCATTGAGAAAATTTAATGGTAATCGCAGAAAATCAGCAAGAGCATTAGGGATAAGTGAACGAACATTATATCGTAAAATTTCTGATTATAATATTGATGACATTGTTTAAAAGCTTTATTCATAATTAATATAATTAATATGACAGGTTTATATATCCATATTCCTTTTTGTGAAAAAAAATGTTCTTATTGCGATTTTTATTCAATAACAACATTGAATTTAGTTGATAATTTTGTAGATGCTCTTTTGATAGAGATTGACCTTAGATTAAAAGATTATAATAGAGGAAAGCCTAAAATCAATACTGTCTTTTTTGGGGGCGGTACACCTTCATTACTTAATCCTAATCAATTAGAAAAAATCATATCTAAATTAAAAGATAATTTTGATATAAGCGATGATGCTGAGTGGACAATGGAATCTAATCCGGCAACTTTTGATAAAGATTTACTGCTTGATTTTAGAAAACTTGGTATTAATCGTTTGAGTATTGGTGTACAATCTTTTAATGATTTGGAACTTGAATTTTTGAGTAGAATACACAATGCCGACCAAGCATATAATGCGATTGGACAAGCAAGAGATGCAGGATTTGACAATATTAATTTGGATTTAATTTTTTCCATTCCCGAACAAACTTTTGATACTATAAATTATTCTATTGAAAAAGCATTAGAATTTAAGCCCGAGCATTTAGCGACTTATAGCCTTATTTATGAGCCTGGCACTCCACTATATCAGGAGTTTTCCAAAGGCAATGTAAAGAAAATTGATGATGATATAGATGCAATGATTTATGAAAATATATCAAGGGAGTTAGTGAAATCGGGGTATGAACATTATGAAATATCAAATTTTGCATTAAATGGCAAACAGTGCATTCATAATTTGAATTATTGGAATTCAGGCGAATACTTTGCGTTTGGTCCATCTGCACATGGTTTTTTAGATGGCATTCGGTATTGGAATATTAAATCACTTGATTTTTATTATCAATATTTGAAAACCAAGAGGTTGCCGGTTTATGGCAGAGAAAAATTAACGAGAAATGATATTTTGAACGAAAAGATATTTTTAGGTTTAAGAGCTATGGGTATTAACTTAGCTGAGTTTAAAAAAGAGTTTAATATTGATATTATAACAGTTGCTTCGAATTTATTAAAGAATTGGGAATTGAAAAACTTATTTGATGTTGATGATAATTTTTTAAAACTTAATATCAAGGGATATGCTATTTGTAATGAACTTTCAGCTCAGCTAATAAGTGTAGTAGAAAAAGAAATGGTCTGATAATATTATTAAATTAAAAATATTATCCACAATTTAACAATATGTTAGTTAATTAGAATATCAATTTTTATATTTGTTTGAAAATGGTTTACAAATTAATATTTATTTTGAATTAATAAATTGAGGTTTCGTGGAAACAGCACTAATTACAGTAGTAGCTTTATTAATATTGGCTATCGCAGGTATTTCCGTTGGTGTAGCAAATGATGCTGTGAATTTTTTAAATTCATCAATTGGTTCTAAAGTAGCCCCATTTAAAGTTATTTTGATAATCGCGGCATTAGGTATAATTGCAGGTGTAACATTTTCCAGCGGTATGATGGAAGTTGCAAGAAAAGGAATATTTAATCCGCAATATTTCTATCTTGATGAACTACTGGTTATATTTTTTGCAGTAATGATTCAAAATATTTTACTATTAGATTTATTTAATACATTCGGATTACCTACTTCCACTACTGTTTCGGTTGTATTTGGTTTGTTTGGCGGAGCTATTGCACTATCATTGATAAAAATAATGAATGCCGATGAAAGTGTTAATATGTTATTTACCTATATAAATACGGGTAAAGTATTAGCTATAATATCGGCAATATTTTTATCCGTTTTTTTCGCTTTTGTTTTT
>CAZVPQ010000191.1:0-5324 GCA_964628675.1 uncultured Hyphomicrobiales bacterium
AAAAAAGTTTTATAATTTTAATGAAAGAAAAAATAAACTCCCACAAGTATTAAGTAGTTCTCTAAATATTGAAAATGTAAGGGCTCCTTTCGAGAAATTTAATTATACTCCGTTAAAAAAATATGACAATTTGGGTATTTCGAAAATAATGGATATAACTTATTCAAATAACGAAAATCCTTATGATGTTTGCAAAGAGTTGATGAAAAATCCTAATGTTGAATACGCAACTCCAATTTTCAGACGCCATACTTTTGATTATACTCCTAATGACCCACAATTAAGCAAGCAATGGGCTTTAGATAAAATACAAGCATATAAAGCTTGGGATATTTCCAAAGGTGATAGTGCCGTTTTAATTGCCATTGTTGATTCGGGAGTTGATTATAATCACGAGGATTTGAAAGATAATATTTGGATTAATCCTAATGAAATTCCGGGTGATGGTATCGACAACGATTCTAATGGATACGTTGATGATTATCACGGTTGGGATTTGATAGGGAATGTATCACCAAGTCAAGCGGCATCGGGTGCTACAAATCCGGATAATGACCCAAGACCGGGATTTTGGCATGGAACTCATGTTGCAGGTTGTGCTTCTGCGGTTGGCGATAACAATAAAGGTGTTGCAGGACCCGGATATAAATGCAAAATATTGCCTGTGAAATGTGGAGTTGACCAATCCAATTCTCGTAGTATTTTCAGAGGTTACGAAGGAATTATGTATGCCGCAATGATGGGTGCCGACATAATTAATTGTAGTTGGGGTGGTTCCGGCTCAAGTCCTGGCGAGCAAGAAATAATAAGTATAGCAACTAAAATGGGTTCTTTGATTGTAGTTGCCGCCGGTAATTCAAGACTTGATATTGATTATGGAAATAGTTATCCTGCCGGTTATGACGATGTGCTATGCGTAGGGGCTACTCGTTCAAACGAAACTCCTGCATGGTTTTCTAATTACGGTCGTTTAGTAACTGTTTGGGCACCAGGGCAAACGATATATGCAACAATGCCAAATAACAAATATGCTAATGAAAGCGGTACTTCTATGGCTTGTCCTATTGTTGCGGGGATTTGCGGACAATTAAAAGCAGTACACCCTGATTGGACTCCCAAACAAATAATACATCAAATTAGAAGCACTTCCGAAAATGTTGTTACAAGCGACCCAGAGAAAAGACCCCTGTATTATGGAAGAGTGAATGCATACAGAGCATTATCTTATAATAATAAAAATTTAGGAACTTATGAAAAAATTCCCGGGCTTGCCATTGAACAAGTTGTTACTGAAGATTCATTGGGTATTTTAACTGATTATGAAACTAAATCAATCAAAGTTGTGATTAAAAACTATTTGTCAAAAGCAAGAAGATTGAAAGTAAAAATCACGGCATTGGAGAAATATTTATATGTGTCAAAAGATGAAGTAAATATAGGTACATTGGACGAAATGCAAACCGATACTATTTCTTTGGATTTAAGATTACTCAAATCTACTCCTTGGTTCCAAGGTAAAGTAGATATACTTTTGACTTTCAATAGCGATTCTTACACCGATTATGAAATAATTCAAGTCCCTTTGAAACTTGAAACAAAAAATGAATTTCAATTAAGAGCTATATTCCCCGAGACTGACCTCCCCGGTTGGTATGCCGCTACTTCCTTGTCGCAGAACAATCTTTGGTTAGCAGGTGTTAGACAAAACACTGGTCAAGGAATTGTGTATCAATATGGAAGACCTTATAATCCAACACCAATATCCCAAAAACCATTATACTGTATTTTTGCATTAGATGAAAATACCTTATTTGCCGGTTCGGGTGGCAATCCGACTGAAATTGTTAAAACAACAAATGCAGGTATGTCTTGGACTTCAACAAATGTAAGTAATATTACTAAATTTGTGAACTACGTCCATTTCTTTGATTCACAAGAAGGTATTTTCATCGGAGACCCTAATGGAAGTGATTGGGGTATAGGCCTCACAAAAGACGGCAGTAAAACTTGGTCTTGGTCCAAAGCGGCTCCAAAACCTCTGTCAGGAGAAGCGGGGCTAAACGGTTGTGCATTCGGTCTTGATAAATTCGTATGGTTTGGTACAAATAAAGGCAGAATAATTTACACAAAAGATAGAGGTAAAAACTGGACGGCACAGACAATAAAATCAAACGCTTTTATTAGAAAAATTTATTTTGCCGATGCACAGAAGGGTTATGTATTATATTCTACAAGTCAGTGGAGCAGTGCAATAAGTATAGCATCTACATTTGACGGAGGCACCCATTGGAATATAGATAAATTTGATTTTTCGACTTATTCCGTTTCTCCTATTGCTCTTTATTCCCCAGCCGGCACAAAAATGCTATTAGCTTTATGTTCCGGTGGCGAAATATATGGTTCTACAGATTACGGTAGCTCTTGGTCACCTGTGCTAACTTATAAATATGCTACATCATCTGTAGCTGCTGCTTTTGGAGAATCAGGAGAATGCAGAGTGTGGGGGGCTAAATCGCAAATCACATCTTTGGATTTTGAATATTTGCCGGACAATGCTATTAAAAAACTAACTTTAACACCTGACGGTACTATTGATTTCGGAAAAATTGACGCTGGTAAAAACAAAACTATCAATGTCAAAGTTGAAAATACCGGCAATATGAATATTAATATTGATAGTGTTAAAATCGAGAGCGGTGATGATATTTATTTTGGGGAATATCGTATTACTTTTCCAATTTCAAATCAAATCAAAGTAGGCGAATCAAAAACTACAAGAGTTAAATTTGCACCGATGAAAGAAGGTGATAGAGATGCTAATCTTGTAATTTATAGCACTGCCGAACCCGATAGAATGGTTGTTCCCATTAAAGGTATTGGCGAAAATGGAATTAAAGAAATTAGTTTTGAAAAAGATACTATTGTTAATTTCGATTCCGTTGAAATTGGCGAATCTTTAGAGAAAACAGTTAGCTTTAAAAACACCGGAAATGTTTATTTCACTGTGAACTTAATTAATCTTGACGGCGATAAAGAATTTACTTTTTCTGCCGAACCGGAACAAAATTTTGAAATTGCCCCTAAATCTACTAGCGATATTACAATTAATTTCAAACCGGAAACCGAAGGATTATTTACTGCTAATTTAAGCGTTGATAGTGAAGCCGGTGATGCTACAAATCCGATTTCCATTCTTAAAGGATATGGGATTAAGCCTGTGTCCGTCAATAATTCCGAAGCTTTGAAAATACAAACAATGATTATTTCACCCAATCCTTCAGAGGGAGATATTAATGCGACAATTAATTTACCTGATAAATCACGGGCAACTCTTACTTTGTATAATTCTATCGGCAAAAAAATCTCTGTTCTTTTTGACGGTTGGCTCAATAAAAATGAAAATATGATGCCTTTGAATACCGATAATCTTAGTCAAGGATTATATTTAATTGAATTAAGAACATCTTTCGGCATAATTACTAATAAATTTATTATTGAAAAATAAATATAATTGAAGAAAACTTTTATGCAGAAAATATATCTTGTTGACGGAATGTCAATTGTTTTCAGAGCTTATCACGCAATGTTGAAGTCGGGATTGACTGCTCCTAACGGTGAACCCTCGGGTGCTGTTTATGGCTTTATTAATATTCTTACTTCATTACTCGAAAAAGAAAATCCCGAGAAAATTATCGTTGCTTTCGATAGAAAAGAACCGACTTTCCGCCACGAAAAATATAATTTGTACAAAGCTAACAGACTGGCTTTCCCCGAGGATTTAGTCCCTCAATTGAAACGCATCAAAGAATTTTTGGATATTGCAAAAATACCGCAAGTCGAATTGCCGAGATATGAAGCCGATGACATTATTGGAACATTATCGAAAAGAGCATCTGAAAAAGGGTATGAGGTTATTTGCATAACATCGGACAAAGATTTTTATCAATTAGTAAATGAAAGAGTTAAATTATACAAACCGTCGAGAACGAAAAAAAATGAATTCGACATTGTATCTTTCCCCGAAGTCTTTAATAAATTTGGCGTTGAACCTGATAAAGTAATAGACGTACTTGCTATCTTGGGCGATACTTCCGATAACATTCCCGGCGTCAAAGGTGTAGGCGAAAAAACAGCAATTCCTTTAATCCAAAAATATCAAACATTAGAAAATCTTTACGAACATTTAGATGAAATTGATAAAAAAGCCGTCAAATCGAAGCTTGAAACCAATAAAGAAAATGCTTTTCTTTCAAAAGATTTAGTTACTATTGACACAGATGCTCCCATTGAAATTGATTTTGAAGCAACTAAAATTGAAAAACCGGATTATACGGAACTAACCGATTTTTTTAATACGATGGGCTTTAGGAAAATTAAACAAAAATGGCTGGCAAAAGCTTCTCCCGATGATGCTGCAAAAATTGACGATGACGAAAATATCGTAACGGATAAATTGGAAGACATAGAAAAATCTTATCATTTGATTGATGATATTGAAAAACTTGATAAATTAATTGTCGATTTAAAAAATGCAAAACTACTTTCGGTTGACCTTGAAACAAGTTCATTGGATAGACAAAATTGTGAAATAGTCGGGATTTCTTTGTCTTTTAAAGAAGGAACGGCATATTATATTGCTGTTTTTGAAGAAAGTAAATCCAAAGAAAATAAATTTGAATTTGAACCCGACGGACAAGGAAATCTTTTCGGTGCAAATCCCGAAACAAAACCTCCAAAAGTAAAAGAAGAGCCACAATTCAAATCAATTCCTTTAGATATTGCCTTGGATAAACTCAGACCATATTTTGAGAGCAATAATATTGATAAATGCGGGCAAAATATTAAATTCGATGCTTTTATTTTGAGACGGCACAATATTAATCTTTCGCCAATAAAATTTGATTCTATGATTGCATCATACATATTAAATCCCGATAATCGACATAATTTAGACGCTTTGTCTCAGAAATGGCTCAATTATACACCTATTCCAATTTCATCACTTATCGGCGAAAAGAAAAGCAAACAAATTTCTATGAAAGAAATTGACCCGAAGTTAATCTCGGATTACGCCTGCGAAGATGCCGATTATGCTTTGAAACTCCGCAATAGATTATATGAAGAACTGAAAAAAGAAAATCTTTTGAAACTTGCCGAAGAAGTGGATTTCCCATTAATTGAAGTATTGCTGAAAATGGAGCATAACGGTGTCTCAATAGATAAAGACTTTTTGAAAGATTTGTCAATTCAAATTCGAGGGCAAGCTCAAAAATTGACAAAGAAAATATATGCTGAGGCAGGAACAGAATTTAATATTGATTCAC
>CAZVPQ010000192.1:0-5287 GCA_964628675.1 uncultured Hyphomicrobiales bacterium
CCTTTTCAAAAATATACTCATCAGCAGAGAGTAAACGCAATTAATCAATCTAATGAGAGTATAAGACATTTTGACGAAATGAGAAATTTCCCTTTTCAAAAATATACTCATCAGCAGAGAGTAAACGCAATTAATCAATCTAATGCTTTGTTGATGTATGCTAATAAAAAATCATTAGTTCAAGCCGAACAACCCGAATGGGAATGTATTGGTCCTTATAAAGTAAGCGGGCGTGTTAAATCTATTGCTTATGACCCTAAGAATGAAAATGTTGTATATATAGGTGCCGCCACCGGTGGTATCTGGAAAACAACAAATAGCGGAGAAGATTGGACTCCTATTTTCGATTATGAAAACGGTATTGGCTTCGGTTCTATTTGTATTGACCCTAATAATTCCGATATTATTTATGCCGCTACAGGAGAAGCTGTTCTTGGCGGAGCAGGCTTCACATATTTAAGTGCCGGTGTTTTTAAATCTACCGACGCAGGTGACAGCTGGTTTTTAATTGGCTTGACTCAAGCTGGAGCTTTCTCTAAAATTTATGTTCATCCGAAAAATTCTAATATTGTTGTAGCCGGTGCCGTCGGTTCGGGGCATGGCTTTTATAAATCAACTGATGCCGGAGCAACTTGGAAAATTTCCAATAACTTTGATAAGAATATTAGTGATGTTACTATCAACCCAAATGATGAAAATGAATATTTTGTCGGTGCTATGGGTGATGGCGTTTTCAGAACAACTGATTTTGGTGAAACATGGGAGAATACAAGTTCGGGAATACCAATTTCGGCTATAAATAGGGTTTCAGTTCAAATGGCTCCTTCAAATCCTGATATATTATTTGCTCTAATTGAAGATAACGGAATTGGGAATATTTATAAATCTACAAATCATGGTCAATCTTGGTCGCGTTCTTATAAAGGCAATTCGAGTTTTTTCAATGGACAAGGTTGGTATGACAATTATATTATGATTAGTCCTGACAATCCTGATATTGTTTTTGCTGGTGGAATTGATGTTTGGAGAACAGAGAACGGAGGTCAATCTACGTCAAGTTGGAAGAATGTTACTAATGGCTATCAAGGTGGCAATGTCCACGTTGACCAGCATTGTGGTGCTTTTAATCCTTTTGATTTAAATGAAATTTTCATTGGAAATGATGGTGGTGTTTTTAGTTCTAAAAACCTTGGAAGCACTTTTAAGAATAAAAATAATGGTTTATCAATTACTCAGTTTTATTCATTGGATGTCGATAGGACTAAGGAAAATAGAAATTATGGGGGTACTCAAGATAATGGAACTCTCGGTAATTTCTTGAATCCCGATGTATGGAACAGAGTTTACGGAGGCGACGGATTTCAAACGGTTGTTGATTTCGATAATCCTGATGTTGTTTATGGTGAAGTTTATGTTAGTAAACCGGGAAGTATTTTTCCTTTTCAAAGAAACTTGAAAACCGGTGCAACAAAATTATTGTCAAGCGGTATTTTGTCTTCTGATATAAGTGGTATTTGGGACCCACCCTTAGAAATTCACCCACTTTATTCGCCTGCTTTGTATCATGGAAGAAATGCTTTATATTATTCGTTTAATAACGGCTATCAATGGTCTGTCGGTATTCCGATGCAAGCTAATAAATTTACTGCTATTGGTATTTCTCCAATTAATGAATTATTGGTATATGCCGGTGATATTGGCGGAGGACTTTTTGTTACGAAAGACCATTTTGAAACTTATGAAAATACTACTAGTAATGGATTAGTTGCGCGTACGGTTACTGCTATCGAATGTTCTAGTATTAATGAAGAAACAGCATTCGTAACAAGTTCTGGTTATGGCAGTGACCATATATTTAAAACTACTAACGCTGGTGATAGATGGGAAAGTATTAGCCGTAATTTCCCCGATATTCCCTGCAATTGTATTATTATGCACCCTGAAAATGAAGATTGGCTTTTTGTCGGTACCGATATAGGAGTTTTTGCAACTTTCGATGGTGGAGAAACATGGTTGCCATTTGGAAGAAAACTACCACATACTATTATCACAGATTTAAAAATTTATCATGATGAAATTAATAGCAAGTTTATTTTAAGGGCGGCAACTCACGGTAGATCAATTTGGCAAGTTGACTTGCCTACTGAATTTATATCTGATTTGGAAATCACTTCGCCAATTGGTGGAGAAACTTTTGCAGGCACTTCCGAAGTTACTTTTTCTTGGTATGGTTTTCAACAACCTGCCAAAGTTGAATTGTCATTCGACGATGGAGCAAATTGGATAACTATTGCTGATGGAATTTATGCAAATTCTATGAAATATAAATTACCAAATAAACTAACTTACCTTAATCGCATTAGGGTTAGTTCTAAATATAATGAAACGCAATTGAAAATATCCAACACTTTTTCAATTTCTCCTGTTCAAAGGGGTTCGGTTTTACAAACTTCAAGTTTCGGACACGTGCCTTACGGCATTGCTTGGGACGGTGGTGATTATCTTTGGTCAACTAGTTTTTATGGAGATAAATTGTATAAAGTAAATAAGGATAATTTTAAAGTTGTAAGTAGTATGAAAATCCCCGGAGATAGTCTTTTTACCGATTTGACTATTGACAGAACTAACGGTAATTTTTATGTTCATAGAATGAATAGCTCCGGTGATGCAGGCACAGGTGGATTTATTGAAGAATTAGATAAAAACGGGAATGAAATAAATATTACCAAAAGTCCTGCAAAACAATATCCTATTGGACTTGAATTAGTCGATGGAGATTTAATTGTTTGCGATAGAGATGGAACACCCAAAAAGATTTATGTTATGAATCCAAAAAACGGATATGTGAAACAAACTGTGAATAATCCTTATCAGGAATATCTCGGACCTCGTGGTTTATGCTATGACGGTGAACAATATTTGTATCAAGCAAGCACAAAATTTTCTTCTTCATCTGGTATTTTAGGTACTTATATTATTAAATTTGATAAAATTAATTTATCTCAAGAAATTGATAGAATACCTCTCAGCAGTAGGAACGGAATAATAAATTGTCGTGGCATAGAATATGACCCTTCGGATAAGAACTTCTGGATAACTGATTTCGGTGGTAATATTTATAAAATTGCCGGTTTTGAAACAATTTCCAAAGTTGATGCAGAAAAAGGTTCTATTCTTGAAAATCAATTAGACGTAGATATATTCCCAAATCCTATGACTGAATATTCTACTGTCTCCTTTAAATCTAATAGAAAAAATAAAAATATCAAAATTGAGATTATTGATAATTTGGGACAAAGTATAAAAGAATATAATAAATATTTGATTGGGGAAAATTCAACAAGCAACATACAATTATCTTCCGATGATTTTAATTCCGGATTTTATTATGTTGTTTTTTCGATTGATGGCAAAAAAATATTAACTAAAAAATTAGTTGTGATTAAGTAAAAAATCATATTCAAATATATTATATAATATCATGATGATATTAATCAAATCCACATATATGTTGGACATTAATATCGATATGTAAACACTTGCTCTATTTTTCTTACAGTAAGAAATTTGAGGTTGATTTTTGAGACGCAATTTTACTTATATTCAGAAATATAATATCAGGTCATTTTATAATTTACTGTACTTCCAATGTCATTCACCACATATTGAATACATAACATAAATTTATTTGCAAGAAAAAATATTTATAATTAGTTTTCATTATTAATGATTTTAGTATAAACTAATTAAGAAAAGATCAATCCGATTATAATCTTTTTCGTAAAACATATTAAATATTTCAGAAACAGTAAAGCTTTTATTTTTTGATTCAATCAGTATTATTTCATCATTTTTTCTCCCATTCCAATCAACAATCTTTTGCTGACCGATATTAGTAGAAATCACTTTCATTATTAGCTATTATAAGTTAAAATTTGCGGCAAATGGTATAGCTTTTGTTATAAAGTAAAAAGCTAAAAACGAAATAATCCAGACTGCATAAACCATAATAACATAATTTGTCGTTTTTTCAGCTTTAAATAATTTAGCATAAGCAACGCCGACAACATAGAAAAACCAAATACTAAACGGGTCGATTTTTTTCAACAAGAAACCGCCAAAAGTAGAAGAATCCGTGCCGAACAAAGTACCTAAGCTAAAAGTAGTGATTAAATGTCCTAATGCCAAAGTAACAATGAGAATAACCAATACTTGTAAAAAAGAAATAACCAATGGCAAAGAATATCCAATTAGAGCAGACAAATAATTACCTTCACCCTTCATTCCGAATTTAGCAATTAAATAAAATATTCCTCCAACAATTAGAATAATAATAAATGTAACAATAACAATTCCGATTATTTGAAAAATAATTTGATAAGACCCTGATTTATCCATTTGATCTGAAAGAAATTCCATTTGTTTATCTGCTTGTTCTTGTGTTATTGAGCCTGCTTCGACTTTTTTATCTAATTGCTCTTCTATTTTGGTCATTTGTTGGTCCATCACTTTTTCTTTTAATGTAGGGTTAATATTTATAACAATAACCGTAAGCATAGAAGCAAGCATTAATAATATGGCAGGAATAACCCAATCACTGGCTTTTGCAGGGAATTTAGCAATTGACTCAAAAGTTTTTGATGGTGATGTGATTACTCCCGTCAGTTTTTCCATTAAAGTAAGCTCTTGTTCGTTTTCTAATAAATTTTCTTGTTCGATTGTAGTATTTTCTTCCATAATGAACTCCTGTAAAAAATATTGACACAATTTTTCAATTAAAATACGAAATGTTATAGAAAAATGTTACTTAAAAAATATTAATAAATTAATGATTATCAAAAAGTTAGAACTTCCCAATTTGTTTTTAATAATTCTGTTAATGGTTCGCCCATATAGATTACAGTAACTCCTAAACTTTCAAGAATATTAGAAGCATTATAACTATCACTGCAAAATATACAAGCTAAAAGTTCTATTACATTATCATTTAATTCAATTATTCGAGACTGCAATTCTTTGCCATTAGCTAATAATTGAGCAGAATGTCCTCAAATAATAAACTTGACTTCTTTCCACCAACCTAATTTTTTACTATTTAAAGCATACATAAAAGCTAATTTTAAAGCAACATCTCTCTCTCCACTCGACCAAATTATTGCAAGTTTGTTGTTTGTATTTGTCATTTATTTATCCTGTTAATCTCCAATTTAATTAATTGAGATATTATATTTTCAAAATACTTACTTGAATTATAATTTTAAATTTATGGAATAAAATATAATTTTTA
>CAZVPQ010000193.1:0-5258 GCA_964628675.1 uncultured Hyphomicrobiales bacterium
TATCTTGTTCGATTGAATAATCCAATTTTTCATAATTATAAGTATAAGCAATAATTTCATCATTTTCTTTTTTACGCAAAGTATAATTTCTTATTCTTTTTGATTCATCTGAATTATTTCCAACAGCTTGTTTCAAATATTTAATAGTTTCATAACTATGAGTAGTTGCAAACAACTGAACATTGAATTTCTTGGTAGCTTCTACAATAACTTTCCATAATGTTTTCATTGCTGAATAGTGTAATCCGTTTTCAATCTCATCAATTATAATTATACCGTTTTTAACATAATAAATCGAAAGAATAATTCTTAAAATCCTTTTAATACCATCACCGATTAAATTCAAATGAATTAGATTATCAAGACCAATATCAATATAAATATTTCCGTTTGCACCTAATGAAATATCGCTAATTTTATTATCTACTGTCTTTAATATTTCAATAATATCATTTTTTTGTTTCTTTTTAATAATGTTTTCAAGTTTTTTATCTAAATCACTGGGATCATTATTTGGTCCGACAAAAATCCCCTTATAATTTTCTTTGTAATTATTAATTACATCAAATTTCTTTAAACCTTCACTTTCAATCGAAAATGAAGTTTTATAATTCTTTTTTTTCACTCCTTTTTTTTGGATAGCAAAATTAATATTTAGTTTATTAATTTCTTGAGTTGTAATTTCAGTATCATAATAATCCAAATTTTTAGCACTATCTTTTGTTACTACAATACTTTTACTGTTTGTTTTTGATTTACTCGAAGCAGGAATAATCTTTAATTCCCTTTTTTCACTTGATACAAGAAAATTTGCCTTTAAAAGTATTCTATTTTGATAATCTAAATTATAAAAAACATATTTTAGGTCTTCTTTTTCATTAATAATCAATCCACGCAAAGCATTAATATTTTCAATTAGATGAGGATTAGAAACACCAACCAATAAAAAGATTGCTTCCAAGGTTGTAGTTTTACAGGAATTATTTTTTCCAATAAAAATATTAATATCTTGAAAGTCATCTATTTCTAAATGTTTTATACCTCTAAGCCCGGTAATTTCAATTTTTGTTAAGTGCATTGTATTAATTTCATTAATTATATTAAATAATTGTTGCAAAATAATAAATTTATATCATAAAATAAATTCTATAACGTATTTTTGAAAAAATAATTATGTAAAAAAATTGGAGTATTGAAAATGACTTTTGAAGAAAAAATTAATGAAGAGATTAAAAGAGCAACTTTGTCTTCTGATAAATTGCGTATGGAGACTCTCAGGTCAATCAAAGCTACTATTATTGAATTTAACAAAAGTGGCATAGATAGGGAGTTAAATCATGATGATGAATTAAAAATTTTGAATAATCAGGCAAAAAGAAGAAAAGATGCCATTGAGATGTATGAAAAAGCCGGTCGCACAGAGCTGGCTGATAAAGAAAAAGCAGAACTTACTATTATTCAAGAGTTTTTGCCGGCTCAAATGTCCGATGATGATATAAGAAAAATTATTCGAGATGTAATAAAGAAGACAGGTACTTCGGGTATGAAAGATTTTGGGAAGGCAATGGGTATGGCTATGAAAGAATTAAAAGGAAAAGCCGACGGTAGTAAAGTCCAACAATTTGTAAAAGAAATATTAAGTGCGGAATAAGTATGCTCGAAAAATTTTCCGATGATGAAATAAAATTATTAAATAAAAGCCTTAACGAATTGGAATTTAATAGTGTTCTGGAACATATTTCAAAGAAATGTTATTCGGAACCGGGCAAAGAATTACTACTATCTTCTTATGTCAGCGATGATTTCTTTTGGTTACGAAACGAACATCAACTTATCGAAGAAATGATTAAAATACTTACTGAAGATGAACCTGTTCCTTTCGAGAATTACGCTAATATCAAACCTTTTCTGCATAAATCTTTAATACAAAATTCTTTGTTAAGTTCTACCGAATTACTATCTGTTGCCGATACAATAAAAGTCGGTCGATTAATCAAATCTTATTTTTTGGATAGAGAAGAGATTTATCCTTCATTAGTCGAGGAAACTAATTTGATTTTCGTTAACAGATTAATAGAAAAACATATCACGGAAGCTATTGACGACAGCGGCGACATTAAAGATAATGCTACAAAAGAATTATCAAGAATACGAAAAGAAATCATTCAGAAATCCAATTATTTGAGACATAGACTCGACAAAATGTTGCAAAAGTTTTCCGATGAAGATATGATTCAGGAAGAATTTATTACACTTCGTGAAGGCAGATTTGTTCTCCCTGTTCGCTCGGAACACAAAAGACATTTATCGGGCATAATTCACGGAGTTTCTCAAACCGGTGCTACAGTTTATATTGAGCCTTCTGAAATAATTGAACTAAATAATGATTTATCTTTACTTTTGAATGAAGAAAAGAAAGAAATATATAGGATTTTGTCCAATCTAACTGCCGAACTTGGCTCTGAAGCTAATGAATTTTTAAGAACAATTGATATTATTGCACATTTGGATTCAATCATTGCAAAAGCTAATTATGCTCTTGAATTCGGCGGGATTAAGCCTACAATCACTGATGACAACGAATTGATATTAAGTAAAATTCGTCATCCTTTATTAGTACATTCAAAAGGAATAAAAAAAGTTATTCCGTTAACGATTGAATTTACAAAGAATAAAAGAGGTCATTTGATTTCCGGACCTAATGCAGGTGGGAAAACAGTTGCACTTAAAAGCATAGGTTTGAATATTGCTATGGCTTTGAGCGGGATATATCCTTTCGGCGAATGCAAAACAAATTTCAGAATGATTTACTCTTCAATTGGCGACCACCAATCCATAGAGCATGATTTATCAACTTTCAGTTCGCAAATAATTAAACTCAAAGAAATATTATCATCGTCGGATTCGCAATCTTTGATATTGATTGATGAAATCGGTTCAGGTACCGACCCACAAGAAGGCTCTGCCCTATCCGCAGGTATTCTCGATACATTGATTGAACTTAACTCGTTTTTTGTTGCCACTACCCATAATTCCGCTCTAAAAAGTTATGCTCTGAGTAGAAATGTAATCGAAAATGCTTCTTTGGAATTTAATGAAAATAAATTGGTGCCGACTTATAAGTTTTTGGAAGGTATTCCCGGCAATAGCTATGCTTTCCAGTTAGCTGAAAATCTGGGACTTCCTAAAATAGTTCTTGATAGAGCTAAAAATTATTTGGGTACTAAACAATCGGAACTCGAAGAAAGTATTTCTTTATTGCAAAGATACAAATCGGAAGCCGAAAGATTAAAAACAGAAGCCAATTTAGAAAAAGTAAAAGCAGAAGAGCAAAGAAAGAAATTTGAAACTAAATTTGCCGAAATAAAACAAAAAAGAGATAAATTGATTAACCAAGCACGTATTGAAGCTAATGACATACTTAAAAATGCAAATGCTTTGATTGAAAAGACAATAAAAGATTTAAAAGAAAACAAAAAATCAAATGCAGAAATTAAAAAACATTATAATTTGGAAAAGGAAAAAATCAATAAGCAGGTCGAAGACTTATCTGAAAAGAAGAAAATAAAATCAAAGTCCGAAGTTTTGAAATCCGGTGATAACGTAACAATGGAAGACAGTATTTCCGTTGGTACCATTATTGAAATTTTTGATGATACAAAATCAGCATTAGTGGAATTTAACGGGATAAAATTTAAACTGCCATTTGAACAATTATCGAAAACTAAAATAAAAAAACAACGGTATAGAAAAGAAACTTCCGACTTTATAAGTTTTAATGTAAAAAGCAGTATTGATTTACGCGGCAAGCGGGCTTATGAAGCAATAAATGAAGTCGATGAGTTTATATCCAGTGCAATTGTTGCGGGTATTTCCCCTATTACAATTATCCACGGGAAAGGAACAGGTGCATTGAGACATTCTATTCAAGAATATCTCGACAATCATCACTCTATAAAGTCATATCGTTCGGGAAATCTTGTAGAAGGAGGCGATGGAGTTACTATTGTTGAATTATAATTTTATTACCAATCAAGTAATCGCCGTTCTCCTCTAATTTTTTGAATACCTGATATTTCCTGAGATACTTCAAGTACACCTTTGTAAGTGCCTTGTTCATCTCTAACGGCAAAATATTCAATTAATACATAATTCTCTTTCATTTTAATCCAAAAGGAAGCTTTGTCTTTATCACCGTTTTTAAATGATGCAACAATTTTATTTACAATTCCAACGCTTTCAGGCGGATGGCAATTCTGTACTTTTCTGCCGATAATACCCGTTGAACGTGGGAAAATACGATGTTTAGGTGTAGAAAAATATTTGACCGTATCAGTCTCATCAACAAAAGTAATATCGACAGGCAAATGATTAAAAATCAATTCAAGTTGCTCAATATTAATCTCACCTGTAGCTAATTTTATTAAGTTATTTTTGTAGCTATTTGTTTGTTTGCCTTCTGAATGAGCCTTAATCTCGACATAATGCAAACCTGACTCACTAACTTGTTTCAGCATATTGTCCAAAATTTCCTTATCGAAAGTGTCTATCATAATGGGAAATAAGACTTTTTCTTCCCTAATAATAATAGTATGTATATCAAAATATGATTTAGTACAATGATAGTTAAATAGTTTTAAATCAAAGCTGTCGGATTTCAAAATTTCTAATGCCTTGCTTATGTTTCTTCTAATATCGTCGTGAAAAGACCACATAAGTTTCAGACATTGGAAATGTTCCCATCTTTTTTCCATCTCGGGAAAAATAATATTCTCCTTGACTGTGTAATGAATGGTAAATTTTTGAAATTCTTCAAAACTCTTGATTAGTTCCTTTATAGTATCTTTTCTAATTTCATTGTTTATTTCTTTGATATATTTTTTTGTTGTTTTCAGATGATTAATTACTGCTTTATTATCCCTAACCAGATAATCGACAATTGAATCTTTCTTGTATTCGAGCTTAACATTTTCTTTTAAGTTTGAATAAAGAGCATTAAACAATTTGTTCGAAACTTTTTTCATTACTTCCAAGTCAATATTGAGTTCAAACAGATTATCAAAAGTTATCAAAATATCAAGAGGTGTAAATTTAGTTGAAAGTATCTCATATTTATCTAATAATTCTTTACCATTTCTTTTTTCAATCAGACCAACTGTATATTCGGTTAATCTTTTAATTCTCAATTCAGATTTATTTGTAAATTCAGACATAATTAACCCCTTTTTTATTATTCCCATCAATCTTTTTCAAATTAA
>CAZVPQ010000194.1:0-5229 GCA_964628675.1 uncultured Hyphomicrobiales bacterium
TAATTTATTGCAATTATTTTTATCTATATTCAATTGCGTTAGCAATTCATCTATCCCATTGAATTTTTTTTCCGGTCTTAAATACTTTAAAAATTCAACTTCTAACTGTAAATCATAAATATTATCATTGAAATTGAAAATATTTATTTCCAATGTATTTATATTATCATTTTTAAATGTAGGTCTTTTGCCAATATTAGCCATACCGTAATATTGATTGCCTTGTATTTTTGTTTTAACTAAATAAACACCGTTGGAAGGCATCAGCTTAGTATCGGAATTAATATCTACATTAGCAGTGGGAACTCCAATTTTAGCACCTCTGCCATCTCCTTTGATAACTTTGCCGGTAACAAAATAGTTGTAACCGAGTAAGTTGTTAGCAAGATCAATTTTATTATTTTGTATGGCATTTCTAATTTTAGTACTTGAAATTGTAATTTCATTATTTTTGAAAGGGTCAATAATTTCTATTGAGAAATTCAACTCTTTACTTAATTCATTCAATAAAGTATCATCTCCTCGTCTATCCTTGCCGAACATATGGTCATAACCGACAAGCATTGTTTTTAATCCAATTTTTTTTGCTAAGAAATCTCGGACAAATATTTCAGGTGAAGTTTGTGAAAATTCATAGTCAAATGGAATAACAAGTAAATTTTCCAGACCAAATTTTTGTAGCAATTTGATTCTTTCGTCAATTAAAGTTAATAATTTGACATCTTTTGAATTGCTTTTTTTTAATACAATACGCGGATGTGGGTCTAAAGTAAGCAAAATTGGTCTCAATTTATTTTTTTTGGCAATAAATGATAATCGGCGAATGATAACTTGATGACCAAGATGTACACCGTCGAAAGTGCCAACTGTTAAAACTGTATCCGAATTAAACGGAGTTTCGTCAAATGATCTATATACATTCATAAATATTTTATCTCAAATTTAATCAACTTTTTTAATAATATTTTCAATTTCTTTAATGGAAAAAGCATTATCTAGCGAATAATCACCGATACAAGTTCTTTTCAAATCATGCAAATAGGCACCGCAAGACAAATCATTTCCAATATCACGAGCTAAGGCACGAATGTACGTTCCTTTTGAGCATTCAACATCAATATTAATAAAAGGCAAATCAATTTTTTTAATATTTATGTCATATATATTAACCTTCGATGTTGAAATTTCAACTTTAATATTTTTTCTAGCTAATTTATACAATGCTTGTCCATTAATTTTTTTGGCAGAAAACATCGGTGGTTTTTGGTCAATTTCACCAATAAATTTATTTAATGTATTTTCAATAATTGTATTGTTTAAAAAATCAATATTTTGAAGATTTTCTTCATCAAATTCGGCATCATCTGATTTTGTGGTTGCTCCAAATTTAATAACAGCTGAATATTTTTTTTTTAATTCCTGAAATTCATTAATTCTTTTAGTAGCTTTTCTACCGAGGCAAACAATCAATAAACCGGTTGCTAAGGGGTCTAATGTACCCGCATGCCCAATTTTTTTCACTTTAGTTAAAGAACGCAATTTAGCAATGACATCAAATGAAGTCCAATCTTTTTCTTTATTAATTAAAAGAACAGCTCCTTCGTTTTCAACATTATTTAAAAATTCGGGAAAATTTATTTGATTAGTATTGTTATAAACTACCATTAATACAACTCGATATTAATCATTTTTAGGAAAATACTTTTCATCGTAATCCTCCATATTCAATTTGACATCAGAAGTATTTTTTTTAGTCTTATCAATCAAATCTTGAATATGCTCCATTTCGTCAAGAGTATCATCTAAATAAATTTTTATCTCAGGCGTATAGCGAAGTCTAACTTCTTTACCTACTAAATATCTAATTCCACTGATATTATTTTCAATATGAGATAAGAGTTCTCCTTTTGAAATTTTATTGCCATAAACACTAATATAAACTTTTGCTATTTGAAGATCATTAGAAAGTTTTACGGAAGTAACCGTAACTAAACCAATAGTATATTTATGAGCAATTTCACTAATAGGTTTAGCAATAACTTTCTTAATAACACTGGCAACCTTCTCAGCTCTAATAGACATATTAAAAAATCCTAATTATTACAGAGTACGTTTGATTTCTAATAATTTATACGCTTCAATAATATCATCAACTTCAATATCATTAAATCCTTCGAGCATAATACCGCATTCATAACCAGTATTGACTTCTTTAACATCATCTTTTTCTCTTTTTAGGGAATGCAATGTGCCATTGTAAACGGTTAATCCTTCACGAAGGACTCTGACTCTATCATTGCGAGTAATTTTCCCTTCTCTAACAGAACAACCTGCAATGTATCCTAATTTGCTAATTTTAAATACTTGTCTGACTTCAATTGTAGCAGTGATATTTTCTCTTAGTTCAGGCGACAATAAACCTTCTAAAGCTAATCTAACTTCATTTATGGCATCATAAATAATACTATATAATCTAATGTCAACATGTTCTGTTTCGGCTAATTTTCTTGCATTAGCAGTAGGTGAGACCTGAAATCCTACAATAATAGCTCGCGAAGCAACAGCAAGCATAACATCGGATTCTGTAATAGATCCAACGCCTTTGTGCAAAACAACGACTCTAACTTCTTCGGTTGATTGTTTTTGCAATGAATCGCTTAGTGCTTCAATAGAACCTGAAACATCACCTTTGATAATAATATATAAATCTTTAACACCACCCAATTTTATTTGTCTTGATATATCATCTAAAGTCATAAGATGAACTTGTTTAAATTCTTGTTCTCTTTTTAATTGTTGTCTTTCGCTTGAAATATGTCGAGCTTCAATATCGGATTTAGTAACCATAAAAATATCACCGGCAGAAGGCAAACCATTAAATCCAATGACCCTTACAGGGTAAGAAGGTCCTGCTTGTTCGATATTATTGCCTCTTTCATCAAACATTGCTCTTACTCTGCCTGAATAAACACCACATACAAAAGCATCTCCAATTTTCAATGTGCCTTTTTGCATTATCAAAGTAGAGACAGTCCCAAGACCTTTCTGCATATTGGCTTCAATTACGGCGGCAATAGTATTTCTATTTGGATTAGCTTTTAAATCGAGCATTTCCGCTTCTAATAAAATCTTTTCAAGTAATAAATCAATATTTTTACCACTTTTGGCGGAGATTTCAATACATTGATATTTCCCACCCCAGTCTTCAACAAGTATGTTATGTTCTGAAAGTTGTTGTTTAATTCTTTCAGGATTAGCATCGGGTTTGTCAACTTTATTAATAGCCACAATAATAGGTACGTTTGCGGCTTGCGAATGGCTTATAGCTTCCAAGGTTTGAGGCATAACGCTATCGTCAGCGGCAATAATAAGGACAACAATATCAGTAACTTGAGCGCCTCTTGCACGCATTGCGGTGAATGCTTCATGACCGGGAGTATCTAAGAAAGTAATAGATTTTCCTTCTTTTAAATCAACTTTATAAGCACCCATATGCTGAGTGATGCCACCAGCTTCACCAGCAACAACCCTGGTTTTGCGAATGAAATCAAGTAAAGAAGTTTTACCGTGATCAACGTGTCCCATAACAGTTACAATAGGAGGTCTTGGTTCAAGTTTTGATTCATCTTCTTCTTCTTCTTCTTCTTCAAAAATCAATTGAGCTGTTTTATCATCTAAAAATTCTACTTCAAACCCAAAATCATCAGCAATTAGAGTAATTGTATCTTTGTCTAACCTTTGATTCAAAGTAACCATCAAGCCAAGTTCCATACATTTTAAAATGACATCATTAACATTGATATTCATAATTTCAGAAAGAGCGGCAGTAGTAACAAATTCTGTAAGTTTAAGAATTTTTGCCTCAATTTCTTTTTCTTCTAAAATATGTTGTTCTTTTACTTCTCTTTCAGCTTTTTTCTTTTGTCTTAGTTTTGATCTTTGCCCGGCAACAGATGTTTCATTCATATTCGACAAAGTGTCTTTCATAGCTTTGTTTATGTCTTTATCTTTAATTAAATCTCGGACAGAAATTCTTTTTTTCTTTCTTCTATCTTTTGCTTTAGATTTTCTTTTTGGTTGTGTTTGAGTTTCGCTTTCCTTTTTTTCTTGTTGTTCTTTGACCGGTTTGGTGGTCTTAGTTTGTTTTTTGAAAGGTTTTTGATGAGCTTTTTTCTTATTAAGTTCAATTTTCCCGACAATTTTCAAACCTTTAAGTTGATGGACTTCCCCGTCCGCATTTTCAACTTCAGCAACGGTTTTTCTTTTTCTTCTTTTCTTGGATTTGTTTGCGGCAATATCTTCATGTTGTTCTTTTTCATTCTTAGCTAAAGCTTCTTTGGTCTTTTCTTCGGTTGTTTTAGTATCTTGAGCTTTGGTCTCAATTTTATCAAGAGTAACAATTTCTTTATTATCTTCTTTGTCGTCAAGTTTTTTAGGTGTAACTTTCTCAGTTTTCTTTTGCTTGGGTTCTGTTTTTTTATCAACAGTTTTTTTATCAACAATTGATTTATTTTGTTTGGCGGTTTTTGGTTTATCTATTTCTTTCTTTTTAGTAACAGTTTTTATTTCTTCTGTTATTTTTTCAGTTTCTTTTAAATCGATTATTTTTTTGTGAGACTCAGATTTTTTGTTTTTCGTTTCGTCAAGTTTGATATTTTTATCATCAATTGAAGATTTTTCTTTTTTAGAAGAAGTCTCCTTTGCAATAGCTTTTTCTTTTTTGTCTGAAACTTTTTTCCGAGTTACTTCTTTAGTTGCCTTCTCTTCATTTTGAGCAGGTTCTATTTTGGAAGCAATTTCTTCGGAGGAAACAATATCTTCTTTAGAAGCAAGTTCGATTGCGGCTTCCTGTTCTTCTTTGAGTCTTAATTCGTCGGCAATTTCTTCAAGAGTTCTTCGAGATTTTCTATGTTTTTCAATTTTGTTTCTTTGAATTTCAGCGGCTTTTTTTTCTTTTTTGAATTTATCATAAACAAGCTCTTGCATTTCCACATTCAAAGAAGTGGTAGGCTTATTTTTAACATCAAAACCTTTCGAGTTAAGAAATTCAACAATAGTATCTTTTCCGATATTAATTTCAGAAGCAATTCTAAAAAGTCTTATTTTTTTTCCTGTTGCCATACGTTTTCAAATTAATTAAAATTATTCTTTAATATTTATGATATTTATTCTTCATCGGGGTAAACAAAATTTTTAATTTCCTCGACAATTTCAGGAGATTCTTGTTCA
>CAZVPQ010000195.1:0-5212 GCA_964628675.1 uncultured Hyphomicrobiales bacterium
CTTTTAAAATAGCATTTTCTAATTTCTCATCTATGATTGAATCTTTACCAAGACTATATTTAATTATTAAATCCAAAGAGCATTCTAAAGAAGATTCATCATTAAAAAGGATTTTACACTTAGAAGAATTTTTTCTTTGAACGATAGAGATTATTTTTTTTTGATATTGCATTTAGAAAAATCAGCCACGATTAAATAAGAAAACAATATAAGCAACATATCCGAGAAGAAATAAGGCTCCATTCCATCTTTCAATAACATATTTCTTACCAATAGCCATAGTAAGTATTAACAAAGCACTGGAAAGGACAATAATCAAAATATCTGTATTGCTAATGACATCAAAGGGCAATGGTTTAATCATTGCGCTAATCCCAAGAATCCATAAAAGATTAAAAATATTTGAACCGACAACAGTACCAACGGCAATATCTGTTTTATGTCTGAATGCCGCAGTTGCCGCAGTAACTAACTCCGGTAACGAAGTACCGACTGCAACAATAGTAAGCCCGATAAAACTCTCGCTGAAATCAAAATGGCGAGCAATCAACACTGCCCCTTCAACAACCCATTTGCCACCGAGAAATAATCCGGTTATACCAAGTATAATATATATAGTTGATTTGGAAACAGGAAATTCGGGGTAAGTATTATCGGCAGGCTTTTCAACCCTTCCCATAATTTCGTCAATTTTCTCTTTGTCTGCTTGCTCTTTTGTGATTTTAAGAATATATGCCATAAATAATAGGAAGAATAAAAGAAGAATTAAACCTTCCCATCTATTAATATAGAGTACAGGATTTATACTGAATTCACTTAATGAAATATCACTGAATAGAGCGGCATTAGCAACAAAGCCGACAAGTAATGTTGCCGTAAGAGAAAATGGTATTTCAGATAAAACCGTGTTTCTTTGAACAGGCAATGGAAATATCATTGCGGAAATGCCGAGGATTAAAAGAATATTAGCTATATTACTACCGAATATATTACCAATACCAATACCTGCATTGCCATCTAAACTTGATAAAATATTAACAAATAATTCTGGTGCAGATGTACCTAAAGCAACGATAGTTAAACCGACAACAATATCAGGAACATTTAATTTTTTTGCTAAGGAACTTGAGCCATCAACAAGAAAATCCGCTCCTTTTAATAAAAAAATGAATCCTAAAAAAAATAAAAAATAAGTCATATTCTTCCGATTCTGTTATTAGCACGCAAAAAAAATATTATTTTTTAGCATCTTTATCATCATTGGGAATTAATCCTATAGCTTTTTGAACATCATTTTCCAATTGGTCCATTAATTGTTGGTTATTAGTAAAAATTTTCTTTAAACTTTCTCTGCCCTGAACTCTCTCGCCTTTAAAAGTGTACCAAGCACCACTTTTTGATACTATACCGTTTTCCGTTGCTAAATCTATTAAATCACCTATCCTTGAAATACCTTCGTTGTAATTAATATCAAATTCAACTACTTTGAATGGCGGGGCAACTTTGTTTTTTACAACTTTTACCTTAACACGGGACCCCGTTATTTTATCACCACTTTTTAAGATTTCTTTTCTTCTAATGTCAAGTCGGAGAGACGCATAAAATTTTAAAGCATTACCTCCTGTCGTTGTTTCGGGATTCCCATAAACAACTCCAATTTTACTACGAAGTTGATTTGTAAACATAACAGCAGTATTTGATTTGCCAATTGCGGCATTTAATTTCCTCATAGCTTGAGACATTAGCCTTGCATGCGAACCCATTTGGGCATCTCCCATATCGCCTTCGATTTCTACTCTTGGAGTCAAAGCCGCTACAGAATCAATAACGATAATATCAATAGCACTACTACGAACTAAAGTTTCAACTATTTCCAAAGCTTGTTCACCAAATTCCGGCTGAGAAAGAAGCAAATTGTTCAAATCGACACCAATTCTTTGTGCATAAGCAATATCAAGTGCATGTTCAGTATCAACAAAAGCGGCTATTCCGTTTTTCTTTTGTGCTTCAGCAATTACTTGAAGACATATAGTTGTTTTACCTGAGGACTCAGGTCCATAAATTTCAGTTATTCTCCCTTTTGGAATTCCCCCTATTCCTATTGCGGCATCTAATGACATACAACCTGTTGAAATGGATTCAACATTAACTACATTTTTATCTGTCAGTCTCATTATTGAACCTTTTCCATGATCTTTTTCTATTTGATCTATGGCAAATTGAACGGCTTTTAATTTCTCTGAGCTTAACTTGCTTTCTTTAGAATTTTTATTTTCTGTCGTTTTCATATATCATCAAAATAGTTATTATTACACATTAATTAAATTTTTAACAATTGCAAAATAAAATAATATACAATTTACTAAATTTTTCTTTATCAATAAACTAATTAGTTTTCTTTAATAATTCCGAATATTAATCTTGTTCAATATCTTGCGGTCATATTCCTAATGATTGCATCAAGAACAGTATTTATGATTGAAAGTGAAATATTACTACACAACTGAGTTGCTACAACTGAATTGCCACGTGCTTTAGCTCATGGTTAGAAAATAAATAAAATTAAAAAATGGCTTTAGCCAAATATATATTATTTAGGCTAAAGCCACAATCTTTTTGATATATTATATCCCACGAGCTAAAGCACGTGGCAATTCATTTTAAAATTATGAGTGATATATCTCGACTTCGCTCGGTATGACCGGACAAAGTTATGATATAACAAGGAAATATCACCCTGATCGAAGTTTCCGAAACCAGTTCGGAACAGGAAAGAATCTCATCTTATTATACACTCACCACACATAAAGAGTAGATTCTTCGTTGAACTCAGAATGACAGAGAATATAGCTCATTCTGACCGAACTGATGTATTTCTTCTTCCACACACCATTGCGTCATTCTGAACGAAGTTTCCGAAACCAGTTCGGAACAGGAAAGAATCTCATCTTTCGAGAGAGTATTTGAGCAATAGGGAGCCTTCGACTATCGCTCAGGGTGAATTATTATTAAACTTAAACGAAATCGAAAGATGAAATAATGATAAATTAATCTCTATCATTAAATCCGCATAAAAGAAGCAAATCTAATGATTATCAATCAACAAATGAATATTTTTTACATCTAATCTTCATTTCTATTAATATAAATAATTAAATTTCCTTATATTTATTTTTTTAATTATTGAACTAAATTATAAATGAAATATCTTGTTATTGGACATAAAGGACAATTAGGTAAAGAATTTGTAAAAAAATTTTCTGAAATGAATTATAACTATGTCGGAGTTGATATTGACGACTTGGATATTTCCGATTATAAGTCTGTAGCAAAAATTTTTGAAGAAGTAAAACCTGATATTGTGATTAACTGTGCCGCATATAATGATGTTGACGGAGCAGAAAAAGATAATCAATTAGCTATTAATGTAAATTTTGAAGGAGTTAAATATCTTGCCGATTTTTCAAAGAAGAATAATGCTTTTCTAATTCATTATAGCTCCGACTATGTTTTTGATGGGAGTAAGAAAACGGATTTGTATATAGAAAGTGATGAAGTAAATCCAATTAATCAATATGGTAAATCGAAACTCTTGGGTGAACAAAATTTGCAAAATATTCTTTCTGATTATTTGATTTTTCGTTTGAGTTGGGTTTATGGTGAGGGCAATCAAAATTTTATTTATAAATTCAGAAATTGGTCGAAAAACAACAAGGTTTTAAATGTTTCTTTCGATGAAATTTCTATTCCAACTTATACGAAGTTAATTGTTGATGCTACATTATTGTCTTTAAATAAAGGATTAAAAGGTTTGTATCATCTAACAAATTCAGGTTATGCTTCGAGGTATGAATGGGCAAAAATGATAGCAAAAATATTAAATCTTGATGTGTTATTAT
The DNA here is from genome assembly GCA_964628675.1 of uncultured Hyphomicrobiales bacterium. Taxonomy (GTDB): domain Bacteria; phylum Bacteroidota; class Ignavibacteria; order Kapaibacteriales; family UBA2268; genus CAZVPQ01. The sequence goes on from CAZVPQ010000195.1 coordinate 3,900, forward strand.
TGCCTGTGAGTAAATCGGAATTTAATTTGCCTGCTGAAAGACCGTATTTTTCAGCTATGAGTAATAAGAAAATTAGCCAAGAATTAAATTATAAAATTCCTGATTGGGAAGAAAGTCTAAAATTATTTTTAAAGAATGATTGAAGTTATGAGTAAAATCGAAATATTAGAATATAAACCGGAGAACAGAGAAGAATGGGATAAATTCGTTGATAATTCCAATAACGGTACAATGTTTCATAAACAAAGTTTTTTGGATTATCACGAAGATGGCAAATTCGATTTTTATCATCTTATGTTTAAAAAAGATAATAATTTAATTGCTGTTTTACCCGGTGGATTAACTGATAATGGCAAAGTATTTTGGTCACCTATCGGAGCAAGTTACGGTTCTTTTGTAACAAAGGATATTCATTATAATTTATCTTTGCAATTAGTCGATTCTTTTATGGATTTCAGTAGGGACAAGGGATTTAGCGATATTTATTTAATACCGCCACCCATAATTTACAACAAAGTTTATAATCAGCATATTGAATATTCTATGCTTTATCGCCGATTTGATTTTGAATACAGCTATATTTCTCATGCAATTGATTTGAAAATCGGTAATGATTTTTTGAATTATTTTGATAAAACTTCAAGGAAAACAATCCATAAAATATTGCGAGAAAATGAAATTACTATAGAAGATAGCGAAGATTATGATTCTTTCTATAAAATATTGATTGAAAATAAGGCAAGGCATGGAATAAAACCAACGCATAATCTTGATGATTTATTAAAACTCCAAGAGCTTGTTCCTGAAAATTTAAAACTTAAACTTGTATATTACAAAGGCAAACCTATTGCGGGGACTTTGCTATTTTTATGTAATGAAAAAGTAGCTTTATGTTTTTACAATATGCTTTTGTATGAATATGAACATTTGAAACCTATTTATTTAGTAATGTACGAAACGGTGCGTTGGGCTTTGGAAAACGGTTTTGAGTGGGTTGATATTGGAGTTTCGCAGGATACAAAAGCCGATGACCCGATGACGCCGTCAATTAGTTTGATTGATTTCAAAGAAAGATTTTTTGCAAGAGGTTTGTTGCGTTCAACTTTTCATTATAAATTCAGCGATTGATTTATGTCTGAATCAAACTATGATATTTGTTTCCTGACAATGTCTGAGCTAAGTAGTGATGCTCGAACTCTTAATTTTTTAAGAATTCTAAAGAAATTCAATATAAATATTTGTGTTGTTGCTTTAGGTAACGATAATGGAGTTTTAAAGGATAACGACGAATTTAAAATTTATAGGATTGATAT
>CAZVPQ010000196.1:0-5204 GCA_964628675.1 uncultured Hyphomicrobiales bacterium
GCCTCTTCTTTTAGCCAATGATATTATTGTTTCAAGTTTATACATTTTACCCCTTATGTTATTATCGTTTAAAAAAATCCAAACTATACAAAAAACAAAAATTAATTAAAACTTTTGTAGATTTAAAAAAGAACAAAAATAATAATATTATCTTACAATATAAAAAGGATTTAATACAATTGATATTTTATTCATCATTTTTTAAGTTTAATTCAAAGAAAATTATTCACTTTTTTTTGTTTTGTTTTTGATAATTTTATCTTATATTTGTTTCTTCATATTTGACAAAAGCAAATTTGAAGGAACTAAGGGGGCCCATAGCTCAGCTTGGGAGAGCGCTTGAATGGCATTCAAGAGGTCAGGAGTTCAATCCTCCTTGGGTCCACAGAGAAATTGAAAAATGGGGTCGTAGCTCAGCTTTGGTTAGAGCGCCAGTCTGTCACACTGGAGGTCGCGAGTTCGAGTCTCGTCGACCCCGCTTGAAAAAAACTATGGATTTTGTCCATAGTTTTTTTTTATAAAAAGTGATGGGATATTTTTCATTATTAATGTCATTTAAATTTAATTAGCAATTAATTCATATAGACAGGCACAAACAAAGCAGATGGTTATTATGAAATAATTTTATAAATCGGTGGGGCTTAAATTCCATGTCAAATAATATTTGTAATTCCATAATTGAATAATTTGAAATTGTATATTATTTAGATGAATATCTTGATACTATTGCATATTGTTTGATGCCAACGCATTTCCATTTTTGGGTAAAGGTAAGAGAGGAAAGTAAGAAAGATGGACTCCACCTTGAAGGTGGAGTCCATCTACCACATACCCTTCCGAAGGTTTGGAACCTTCGGAAGGGTAAAAGCGGATAATGGCTTGATATCGGATATCGTGCTACCATTTATCAATGACTTACATTTTTTTGCCTGTTTATTCGTAATTTAGTCGGATAGGAGTGAGATTTCCTAAGAATATTATCATTTTTATACCTCTCCAATCAAATCATTTTCATTTCATATCGTCAAAAAGATAATAAAATATTGTATTTTTGTCATTAAAAGTTTAAATAAAATAAATGAGCGAGTTTTTTATGAAAATAATTAAAATTACACTGCTTTCAATTATATTCTTTGGTTTTTTCTCTTTGCCACAATTGTATGCTACAAAAACCAAAATAAAAGCAAAAGATAAAAACGTTGAACGCAGAATTGGTGATTCATTAGCTATTATCGGAGTAAAGTTAGTCGATAAAGGAAAATATAGAGAAGCTTTGCAATATTATAATCGTGCTTTGGAAATCGACTCGACTTATGAACCGTATATTTATGAAAAAGCTTTTACTTATTATAAACTTATGAATTATGATTCCGTGGTTGTTATGCTTGAACCCTTAGTTCAAAGACAAGGGGCAACAACTAACACTTTTCAAATTCTCGGAATCAGCTATGAAATATTGAAAAAAAACGTTAAAGCAAGAGAAACTTTTCTGAATGGTATCAGGACTTATCCCAAAGCGGCAAATTTATATATGGAAATGGGAATTTTTGAATTGGGTCAAGATAGCACGATGATGGCTCAGTATTATTGGGAAAAAGGTATTAGTGTCAATCCGAATTATTCAATCAATTATTATCATTTGGCAAGATATTTTTCCAAAACAACCCAGTTTTTCTGGTCATTGACTTATGCCGAGATATTTATGAATCTTTCGGAAAATACAACAATGCTAAACAATTTGAGCAAACTAATGGACGAAATGTATAAAAGGTCTTTTTATAGTGAATTGGATTCGGTAACAACAAAAATCAGGTTTACGGATTTTGAGATATTGGGAAAAAATTTAAAAGCACGGGAAGATTTGCCATTGCCTTTTGCTTATCAATTGATTATGCGTGAGGCGGCAAAAGATTTACTTCCCAAAGACAAGTCAAAATTTACAATTGATGTTATTTACAAAATCAGAAAGAAATTTATCGAAATTTGGTATAAAGAAAATTGGAATAAAAGATATTCTTTAGTTTTATTTGATTTGCAAAGAGATTTAATCAAAGCCGGACATTTTGAAACTTATATTTATTGGTTATTGAACGCCTCAAGACAAATCGAAGCTAAAAAATGGATTATGAATAATAAGGGTAAACTTTCAACATTTGGCAAATGGATGGTTAAGCATCGTTTGAAATTCAATAGAGCAAATTTTATAAGCCGAAATAGATTCTAAATTTTCATTTATTTAATATAGAAATAATACAGATTTGTACAACTAATAGATAAAAAAGCAATGATAAAAAGATTCAGAAAAAGCATTCTAATTTTAATTAGTTTAGTGTTTGTTTTTTCCTTAGTAAGCAGTCTATCGGCACAAGATAAAAAGCCGTTTACTTTGGAAGATGCAATGAAATTCAAAGCAATCAGAGGCAGTATAATATCGCATAATGGTAATTGGGTTGCATATTATACTAAACCGGACAGAGGCAATACTCAAGCAATTATTCAATCTGCAATTGATACTTCATTGGATAAAAAATATGTGATTAAAAGAGGCATAAGCCCTAAAATTACTTCTGATGGAAATTGGGCGGGTGCTATTGTGAAACCTGATGTGATTAAAGCGATTAATGCTAAGAAAGGCAAGAAACCAAAAAGTAGTTTTACTTTAATAAATCTAAACTCCGGTGAGAAATTCAAATTCAAAAAAGTAAGTAGATTTGTTTTTTCCGAAGATTCCAAATGGGTAGTCTATAAATCGGCTGACAAGAAGAGATCCAAGAATAAATATATTGGCTCGGATATAGTCCTAAGACATTTGAAAACCGGTGCAGAGCTACCGATTCAAGATGTTTCCGAATTTGCTTTCGATAGTTTAGGTACGTATTTTATATATGCAGTATCAACTGATGACGGCAGTAGAAATGGTCTATTTTATATAAAATTACAGGGCTTTTTTAATTTTCCACAAGCTATAATTAAAGAAGCTAAAAGTCATTTTTCGAATTTGACTTGGAATAATCCCAAAGGCTATCTTGCTTTTATATATGCCAAACAAAATAAAGATAAAAAACCCGATACTTGTTCATTGATGCTATGGAATATTAGGACAAAGAAAGCTGAAACTATTGTTGAAGGAAAGGATTCTACAGATTTATCTTCACCCGAGAGTTGGAAAATACCATTTATTAATGAGCTTCGTTGGACAATGGACGGTCAGAGATTATTTTTCGGATTTAAACCTAAAAATGATACTTCCGAAACTAAAATCACTGTAAAATTCAATGATTCAAATTATTATAATATTGATACAATTCGCAAAGAAAGAGAAATGGACATCTGGCATTGGAATGATCCGAGAATTAAACCAAATCAAAAAATTTGGTGGCGACAAAATAAAAATAGAACTTTTTCAGCTGTTTATCATCTTAATACAAAAAAATGGGTGCAGTTAGCCAATTTAGATGTTCCTGAGGTTGAATTTACGGAAAATCCAAATTATACAGTTGGCTATAACGACACTCCGTATCTGAAGGAAATAACTTGGGACGGTTGGTATCACGATTTATACACCGTCAACTTAGTTACGGGATATAGACAAAAAGTTAAAGAAAGAATTTCTACTGCGGGTTATATATCACCTATGGGTAATTATTTGACTTATTTCAATAATAAACATTGGTATTTGTATAATTGCAGAACCGAATCACAGATGAATTTAAACGAAAGATTAAAGAATTTACCCTTCTACGATGTCGATTTCGATGAACCACAAGCTCCGCCGAGTTATGGTTTTGGGGGTTGGATGGAAAATGATGCCGCTGTTCTTTTATATGACCAATATGATATTTGGGAATTCTTTACGGCTGATTCTTCATATCTGAATTTGACCGCCGCAAGCGGCAGAGCAAATAAAATTACTTACAGGTTAAAAAATCTCAAACACAAAAGACAGTTTTACAAACGAGGTGAACCGGTTTTAGTTTATGGTTATAATCAGGAAACAAAAACAAGAGGTATTTATAGAATTGACTTTAATATCTTAGGACCGGAAAAAGTTTTTGGCGAGAATAATATTATTTCGATTATAGGCAAAGCTAAGGATACTTATAAACTTTTATATGTAAAACAAAAATATAATTTATTCCCTAATCTTTGGGTAACTGATTCCACGTTTTCAACACAAACAAAAGTATCAAATGTAAATCCTGATATGGGCGATTACAATTGGGGCAAAACCGAATTAACACGTTGGGTAAATTCTGTCGGAGACACATTAAGAGGTTGGATTATTAAACCAGAGAATATGGAGAAAGGCAAAAAATATCCAATGCTAGTTTATTTTTATGATGTATTTTCCAAATATTACAATAGATTCTTCCAACCTTATGTCAATCATAGACCTTGTTTCCCTGTATATACAGGCAGAGGTTATGTGATATTTTTACCTGATATTAAATATAGACCCGGAAATCCCGGATTTAATGCTACAGATTGTATAGTATCGGGCGTTAGACACGTAGAAAGTTTTGGTTATATTGATACTAATGCAGTTGGAATTACAGGGCATTCTTGGGGAGGTTATCAAACTGCTTTTATCATAACTCAAACGAATACTTTTGCGGCGGCAGTCGCTGGGGCGCCGGTTAGCAATATGACAAGTGCTTATAGTGGTATCCGCTTGGGTTCGGGACTTGCACGCCAATTCCAGTACGAAAAAGCTCAAAGCAGAATAGGTGGAACAATTTGGGATTCATTGAGTAATTATTTGAATAATTCACCCGTATTCCAAGCAAAGAAAATAAATACTCCATTTATGTTAATGTTTGGTGATAAAGACCAAGCAGTGCCATGGCAACAAGGTATAGAATTGTATTTAGCAATGAGAAGATTGAATAAAAACTGTATATTTCTCGAATACAGAGGCGAACCTCATTGGCCCGTAACATTTCCGAATAAAGCGGATTATGCTTTGAAAACATTGCAATTCTTCGAGCATTATTTGAGAAACAAACCTGCTCCCGATTGGCTTTTAAAGGGAGTTGAATATAAAGGTAGATAGCATTTACCATATAAAACTTACTCCTTAGCTCTTTCAGATTATCTGAGAGAACTAAGGAGTATTTTTCTTTCTTAATCTTTATTATTTTGAACGGCATTGAACTGTACCCAAAAAATTGGACAATGAGTTAAGATAGGAAAATTTTATTAAT
>CAZVPQ010000197.1:0-5200 GCA_964628675.1 uncultured Hyphomicrobiales bacterium
TAAAAGAAACAGACTGCGAGAAGGGAGAAAAAGCAAAATTCAAAAGAAAAGTATGTTTATTTATTTTTTTGAAAATTATTGATACAAAATACCGTATCAATCATAGTATTTATTTTCAAGATTGTAATAGTAACTACTATTTTTTCTTAGTTTTGTATTATTAAATTAACTTTATGAAAATATTATATGACTGAAAGTTTAGATATACGGGAAGAACAAATAGAGAAGGCTATTCTTATTGCCGTGGGCAAAAAAGGTAGTGATAGAGATTTAGCGTTTGAACATCTTGATGAATTGGAGTCCTTGGCTGAAACTGCCGGTGCAGAAGTCATTGAAAAAATCTATCAAGAACCGGACAAACCGAATAATAAAACAGTTATTGGCAAAGGCAAACTCGAAGAAATTAAGCTAACGATTTTAGAAGAAAATATTTCGCTTATAATTTTTGACGATGAATTATCACCTGCACAAGTTAGAAACTTAGAATTTGCTACTGAAATAAAAGTAATAGATAGAAGCGGTTTAATACTTGATATATTTGCTAAACACGCTAAAACAATTGCCGCAAAAACACAGGTTGAATTAGCACAAACTGAATATATGCTTCCTCGATTAACGAGAATGTGGACTCACTTATCAAAACAATTTGGTGGAATTGGCACAAAAGGTCCCGGTGAAACTCAGATTGAAACAGACAGAAGACATTTAAGGATTAAAATCCAACGTTTAAAAGAAAAATTAAAAACTATTCAAGTGCAAAAAGAACAGCAAGGAAAAGGTCGTTCGGAATTACCAAAGTTTGCATTAGTTGGTTATACAAATGTAGGCAAATCAACTTTGATGAATATTCTAACAGAAGCCGAAGTATTAGTCGAAGACAAGTTGTTTGCAACATTGGACACAACAGTCAGGTTATTCAAATTCCCAAACGGGCAAAAAGCTTTGCTGTCCGATACTGTCGGATTTATCCGTAAATTGCCCACTCATTTGATTGAATCATTTAGAAGCACATTGACCGAAGCAGTGAATGCAGATATTTTAATACATATCATTGATATTACTCATAAACAATTTGAAGACCAAATCAAAGTTGTTGATGAAACTCTGAAACATCTCAAAATTGAAAAGAAATCCAAAATATTAGTTTTTAACAAAACCGATGCTTTGGAAAGTCCCGAAGAAATCAGAGCTATTCAGATTGCACATCCTAATGCGATTTTTATATCTGCTAAGCGTGGGATAAATATTGCAACTCTACTTGATACTATGCAGAAGAAGTATGATGAGCAGGCGAAAATATTAAATTTCATTCTGCCTTATCATGATATGAATAAAATAAATGAGATATATACATTAGGCAATATTAGAAAGCGTGAAGATAAAGACGAAGGAATTTATTTTGAGATAAGAGTCAATCAAGATAAATACGATTATTTTAATCATCATTTCGGGAAGTATGTAAATTAAATTTCAAAGGAAAATAATAATGCCAGACGAGAAAGTTAGAAATGTTATTCGGGATACAAGGAAAAATGTGAAATATATAATTTTGGCTGATAAAAAATTAAATAGAAATGAAATGTTGAAGCAAATAAAAATTTTTATGTATAATCCTATAAATATTCGTCAAAAAAGAGATTCAGTTGTTGAATTGGATTATGTTGATGAATAAACTGATTTATGATAGCTAATGATGTAAAAAAATATAAATGCATTATCAAAGACACATATCATAATGTGATTTATGAAATTTATTCAAATAAAAAACTGACAAAAAAGGAAATGATAAAACAAGTAAGATATTATCAATATGAAAAAAAAGATGAATTGCCTGATTTCGATAAAAATATTCTTATTGTTTCCGACGATTAAAATGAAATGTAATTCTAAATTATGAGAAAAGATAAATTCAAATATTTAATTGATTTAATTTCCAAGCAAAACTTCGTAAAAAGCACTGAAAAATTGATTGGTGCAAATCAAAATGAAATTTCTATTAAAACAGTTAATAATCCATTAGCTTCCCTTATTATTTCAAGTCTATGGAATAGAAAACCTACTTTTTTCTTTATATTAACTAATGATATTAAATCCGCCGAAGACTGGTTTGATAATTTGCAACTGTTTGTTGATAAGGAAAATATTGCATTGCTCTTGAAACCGAAACAATCCCGCCATTTTGACGATAATGATTTGTCCAAAGGTTGGTTGCTCGAGGGTTTGGCTAAAATCCAAAAAAATGAAAATCCTATTATTATTACTACTCCCGATATTTTTAATGTTGCTATTCCGAATACAAATGATGTAAAAAATTCTTGGATAACCCTTGAAGTAAATGAGAAAATTGATTTTGAAGAATTGACCGGACAACTTTTTTTAAATGGATTTGATAGAAAAGATTTTCTTGCTAATCAAGGCGATATTGCTATACGCGGTGGCATTGTAGATATTTTCCCTATCGGTTGGGATAATCCTCTGAGGTTTGAATTTTGGGGAGATGTCATTGAATCTATAAGAGAATTCGATATTATTTCTCAGCGAAGTATTAAAGAACATCGCAGTATTGAATTTATCTCTTCCGTTTTTGAAGAAGAAAATGATAGCACTTATTCTACAATCACTGATTATTTGGATTTAAAAACTATAATGGTTATTGATTCTCCGGAATTGATAATACAAAATTTTGAAGATTTTGTTATTCCCGAGCAGTTTCGAAAAATATATTTTAATAAATTAGGCGATGCCGATATAAAAATTAAATTTGCTCAACAAACCGATTTCAATAGTTCTATCAAAAAACTATCGGAAGAAATCAAGGATTTAATAAGCAATAATTATCAAATATTTTTAAGTGCTGAAGGCGAAATTCATCTCCAAAGATTTAAAGAAATAATCGAAAATAATGTTTTTAATATTAATATCGAAAATCCCGATTATGATATTCAATTTACTGATGATGAAAATATTAATTGGTTAGAGCATACGCTAAGCGAAGGTTTTCTCTTGCCGGAGAATAACATCTGCATTTATACCGAACATCAAGTATTTAATCGCCGACGTTTCCAAATACATAAAAAAGGCAAAAAATCTACCGGTAGTATCACTATTAAAGAGTTACAAGAATTGAAAATCGGTGATTTTATTGTCCACGACGACAAAGGAATAGGGAAATTCGCAGGATTTGAAAAAATTACACTCGCCGGTAGTCTCCAAGATTGCGTTAAGCTTAGATTTGCCAATGATGACTTTCTTTTCGTTCATTTGAATTATATACAAAAGATACAAAAGTATTCGTCGCAAGAAGGTATTCAACCTAAATTGAGCAAATTAGGAACTCGTGAATGGGAAAGAAAAAAGGCAAGAACAAAGAAACATCTCAAAGATATTGCTCGCGATTTGATTAAACTTTATGCTAAAAGAAAAATGCAACCGGGTTTTGCTTATCCTTTAGACACAATGTGGCAAAAAGAATTTGAAGCATCGTTTATTTATGAAGATACTCCCGACCAAGCTGAAGCAACAGATGAAATAAAAAAAGATTTGGAAGAGCAAGCTCCAATGGATAGATTAATCTGTGGCGATGTCGGTTTTGGCAAAACGGAAGTTGCAGTCAGAGCGGCTTTCAAAGTTGTACAAGCTGGAAAACAAGTTGCGGTTTTAGTGCCAACCACAATTTTAGCTCAACAACATTATATGACATTCAGAGACAGATTAAGCAAATATCCCGTTAATATTGAAGTGATTTCACGATTTAGAACACGCAAAGAGCAGTTGAAAATCATTGAAGATACAAAAAAAGGATTGGTGGATATTTTAATTGGAACTCATAGATTATTAAGCAAAGATATTGATTTTAAATCATTAGGATTGCTTATCATAGATGAAGAACATAGATTTGGCGTAGGTTCAAAAGAAAAATTAAAACAGCTTCGAGTTAATGTTGATACTTTGACTTTGACAGCGACTCCGATACCGAGAACATTGAATTTTTCATTGCTCGGCGCAAGAGATTTAAGTATAATCGAAACACCGCCACGCAACAGGTTGCCTGTCAATACTGAAATTATCGAATGGAACGAAAAAAAGATAAGCATTGCGATAATGAATGAGATAAATAGAAGTGGGCAGGTATTTTTTGTTACCGATAAAGTTCAAAATATTGACGAACTTGCACAGCAATTACAAAAATTATTGCCTACAATCAAATTTGGAATTGCTCACGGACAAATGAAAAATTCCGAATTGGAAAAAATAATGGAAAAGTTTGTTAAAGGCAAATTTGATGTTCTGATAACTACTAAAATTATTGAATCGGGGCTTGATATTCCCAATGCAAACACTATAATTATAAATCATTCGCAAAATTTCGGTTTGGCGGAACTTTATCAGTTAAGAGGTAGAGTTGGGCGTAGTAATACACAAGCTTTTTGTTATTTGATTATTCCGCCTGTAAAAACTCTGAAAGCTAAATCGTTGAAACGCTTGCAAGCAATTGAGGAATTTACTGATTTGGGTAGTGGTTTCCAATTGGCATTGAGAGATATGGAAATTCGCGGTGCGGGGAATTTATTAGGTCCAGAGCAAAGCGGATATATTAACGATATTGGTTTTGAATTATATCATAAAATTTTAGATAATGTTGTTGCCGAACTAAGAGCCGAAGAGTTTTCCGATGTCTTTAAAAATACGGAATATGAGCATAAACATATTTTTGAAAATGAAGGTATAGCTATTGAAATTAATGAAGATGCGTTGATTCCGGGTGATTATATTGAAAGCGATACGGAAAGATTCAGATTCTATAAAATTTTATACAATGTTAAGACCAATAGCGAATTAGAAGAAATTACCAAAGAAATGAAAGATAGATTCGGTGAATTGCCTAAGCAAGTACAAGGTTTGGTTTTTGCGGTTAAAATCCGAATAGCGGCATTAGATACAGGTATAACGAAAGTAACATTGAAATCAAATAAAATGATATTGGAATTCCCCAACGAAAGCAATGAAGAATTTTATCAAATCGGTTTCCCGTTAATCTCCGAATACATTTCCGAATTTGAAAATGCTCAATTCATTCAAAAAAATAAACGAATATACCTTGAACTGACTTTGAACAACAGAGACGATGCGGTCGAAATACTCTGGAAGATACAGAAAACCGTTGAGAATAGCGAATTTTAAATAAAAAAATAATTCAAAC
>CAZVPQ010000198.1:0-5198 GCA_964628675.1 uncultured Hyphomicrobiales bacterium
ACATTTGGCTAAAAATAACCTTAGAAAATTGACTAAAAAATCCACTTTTTTAATTCTATTCAAACTTGATAAAATTGACTAAAATTTTAATTAATTTATAAACAGTCTATTGTTGATAAATACAATTTGTAATTATTTTTTGTAATTAATTGCTATAAATGTTATTAGCAAAACAAATGAAATCATTGTATTAATGGGAGTGTATGGGAAATGCAAGGAGCAATTATTATCATAAATTCAGAAAAAAGACAAATTGACTTTCGCTGATGATTAATAATAAAAATCATATAATTTTATTTCCTCTATCAATTATATTAGTCAATAGAAGTCTATTTTTAATATTTAATTATTACTGAATGATAAATTATAAATAAAAAAAGCAAGCTAATTATGCTTGCCTTTGTAACTTTTTTGCTGATTGAAATCTTATCTGATGATAATGAATGGATAAGATTTTACAAAATTTTCTGAAAATAATGTTGCGAAATATATTCCCGATGCTAAGTCTTCAGTATTAATTTCAAACTCTTTTTGATAGGAAGAATTTATATTTTTTGTTAATTTAACGGGTATTCCTTGCGAATTGAATATTTTACAAATAAAATTTTTATTCAAATTTTCCGGAAATATTATACGAAAAAAATCATTTGATTGAGAGAATTTTATTCCATTCTGTATAGCAATATTCTCTTCTACATTAGATAATATAGTGTGATTTAATGCGAAAGTATATCCAAATTCAGACATAGCGTTTAAATTACTTATTATAGGATTTGGTATTTGGGCATTAGATTCAACAACCATATAAAAGAGAATGCCCGAGTTTAAAACTTTGTTGTTTTTGTGAAAATCACCTGTAACAAGTAATGCGGATTTATTTATATTATCAATCTTTGAATAGATAAAACTACTTTTTTTATTAAATAAATTTCCTTTATTAAAACCAAGCACTTTCACATTGTCGGGGAAGTTTGCCCAAGATAGATTAGTAGTTGATGCAATAAATGGTTCTTGGTAATTAATATAAATTGGTATATACTGTGCTTCGGGTTTTACAATCGGTTCATAATTCAAAATTGAACTTTGAGTTTTAGAAATTTTTTGCTTATTTGCCGAATGTGTTAAACCGAAATTCAAAGGAATTACAAGCATATCATAAGCTGTAACATTGCCGTCGCCATCACAATCTGCATAAGAGACTTGCGAGCTGTCCCATGCCAAAACGCGCTGTGCTGTCCAAAGAGTACTTGCTTCGGGACGTTTGAAACTCCTTTTGTTTTTGGTTGCGGCACCGTGATTCAAATGCAAAGCAATTAAATCCATATCTTCTTCATCAACCATACCGTTATTGTCGGTATCGCCGGGCCAAACATTGACAAAACCGTGGATTTCATAAACCGTCGGCTCGCTTGTCAATGATAATACTTCGCCGATTTGACTTTGATTAACAGTTGCGTGAGCATTAGCAAAAGAGAAAGTAACCGATTTGCCATGTGGTGATTTTTGAGAAACTGCAAAATCAAGATGGATTACCTTGGGATTGTCCAAATATGCCTTGTCAATCGGGTCTCCCGAAATAACTAAAACATATACTCTGCCTTGTCCCGCTAAAGTATCAATTATCGGTATAACAACAGTTGTTGCATTTTCGCCAAAACCACCAACTTGCCATTCTGAATATTTTATATAATCAGTTGAGTTAAAAACTAACTCAAATTCGACACCGTTGCATTGATAAACATCATCAACTTGTACATCAACTCCAAATAAATATGTTGCTGTAACGAAGTTAGACCTTGCAGAATCAACATCAGTGCGAACTAATTTTATTGTTTGCGCATTAATCGGTATAAATAAAATTATGCTTATTATCCATATATATAATAACTTTTTTATGTATTTCATATCATCTATTAATATTATAAACAAAACTCAACTGATAAAATTAGCAATGAACGTGCCAATTGTTTTATTTCAATTGAGTGTTTAAAATAAGAATTAACTGTTAAAGTTTGGTTTCTAAAACAAATAAAAAACGAATTAATTAGATAGAGACAAATCATCAAAGTAAAAAAGTTATAGGTTCCTGCTTTAAAAGTAGCGTCATTTTTTTTCTAACACAATTAATTGTTATTTTTGCAATCTTAATTGTATTTTTTAGTATAAGTCTTAAATGAAAAAAGGAGTTGGGTTTATGAATTTCCCGAAACGCACTTATAATTGTGGTGAATTAAGATTAGGCGATGAAAATAAAGCTGTTGTTCTTAACGGTTGGGTGGATAATGTGCGAGACTTAGGAGGTCTTATCTTTATTGATTTACGTGATAGATATGGTATTACTCAAATAGTTATCGAACCGGAATTTCAAATTGATTTGGCAGAAAAATCCAAGGAACTAAAATCCGAATTTGTTATTTGGGTTCAAGGCAAAGTTCGTAAAAGGTCAAATCCTAATCAAGATATGCCTACGGGATTAATCGAAATACTTTTAGAAGATTACGGAATTTTGAATAAATCCGAATTACCTCCCTTTGAAATTGATGATAGTATTGATTTGAATGAAGAAACAAAATTGAAATATAGATTTCTTGACTTGAGAAGAAATTCTTTGAAAAACAATATGATTTTAAGAAATAAAGTTTATCAAATAACTCATCAATATTTTTACGAAAACGATTTTATTGAAATTGAAACTCCTTATTTTATGAAGTCTACTCCCGAAGGTGCCAGAGATTTCCTCGTGCCCAGCAGAATTAATAAAGGTAGGTTTTATGCTTTGCCTCAGTCTCCACAAGTATATAAACAAATTCTTATGATTTCAGGTTTTGACAAATATGTACAAATAGTCAAATGTTTTAGAGATGAAGACCTTCGTTCGGATAGACAGCCGGAATTTACCCAAATAGATTTGGAAATGTCTTTTGTTGATGAGAATGATATTTTGTCTAAAACAGAAGGATTTATGAAAAAACTTTGGAAAGAAACGCTTAATTTGGATATAAACACACCTTTCAAAAGAATGACTTATAAAGAAGCAATGGAGAAATATGGTAGCGATAAACCGGATTTGCGTTTTGGCAATGAATTAAGTGATATTTCCGATTTAGTCAAGAATTGTGGTTTTAAAGTGTTTTCCGGTGCCGTTCAAAGTGGTGGAATTGTCAGCGTATTAAATGCTAAAAATTGTGCCGCTGATTACTCAAGAAAAAAAATTGACGGATTAACCGAACTTGCTAAAAAATATGGTGCAAAAGGTTTAGCTTGGATGAAAATTCAAGACGATAAGATTAATTCCCCAATTGCAAAATTCTTTAGCGATGAGGAATTGAATAACATCAAAGAAAAAACAAATGCGGAAAATGGAGATTTACTTCTATTCGGTTCGGATAAATGGAAAATAGCAAACACTGTATTAGGTGCATTAAGACTTGAGATTGCAAAGCAAACAGGGATTATGGACAAAGTCAAAGATGAATTTTCTTTCAGTTGGGTTGTGGATTTTCCATTATTGGAATTCGACGAAGAATCGAAAAGATTTGTGGCGATGCATCACCCGTTTACAGCTCCTATGACAGAAGATTTGGATTTGATTGAAACCGAACCTGATAAAGTTAGAGCCAGAGCCTATGATTTGGTTGTTAACGGTGCGGAATTGGGAGGTGGAAGCATAAGAATTCACGATAATATAATTCAACAAAAAATGTTTGATTTGTTGGGTATGAGTAACCAAGAAGCACAAAGCAAATTCGGATTTCTTTTGGACGCTTTGAAATTCGGAGCGCCACCTCATGGTGGATTAGCTTTGGGTCTTGATAGAATAGTAATGACTCTTGCCAAAACCGATAATATAAGAGATGTTATTGCTTTTCCTAAAACAACAAGTGGCTTGTCCCTAATGGATGGCTCGCCATCTTATGTTGATGAAAAACAATTAAATGAATTAGGAATAGAATTGATTAAAAAGAATGATTAATTCTGAATCATTGAAAATTGATTTATTATGTTTTAGATTAGATGACCATTTTAGTAATATTATGAAAGCATTAGCTATATGTTGGACAAAAAAATTATATCATTAATCAATAAAGAATTACCAAAATTTTCTTTTCCTTCTATATCAAAAATTCAGATAGATAATAAAATAAAAGTTTTATTTATTGAAGATAAAACTCAACCATTGGTTAGTTTGAAATTGTTAGTTAAAAAAGGTGCTTTCAATGATAGTTTAAATGGGATTTCGTATTTTTCAATGCAGATGCACAAAAGAGGTACCAAAAATAGAAATTCGTCGGATATTGCCGAGGAATTTGAGCAAATGGGTACCGGAATATCGTTTGGAGCAAATTGGCACTCCTCAATTATGTCTTTAATTTCTTTGCCTGATTTCTTAGATAAATCATTGGAAATTCTTAGTGATTGCTTTTTTAACTCAACTTTTGATGAAAATGAAATTAATAAACTTAAAGTTATTCACTTGGCAGATATTGAACAAGAAATGGCTGACCCGAGTTACTTAGTCTCACTTTTGTTTAATAAAAATATGTATAAAAGCTATCCTTATGGTTCTCCAATAATTGGCGATAAAAATTCAATTGAATTAATTCAGCAGAATGATTGTGTTGAATATCATAATAATTTAATTGCACAACCAGAATATATTGTTATTATTACAGGAAATATTTCAAGAGATGAAGCCCTGAAATTAGTTGAATTACACTTGCATCAGGAAGATTTCAAAGACAATCAACACAGTCAAAATGCTGAAAATGATATACCCAAAAGCAAAGGAAATAGAATTATAATTAAAAATAAAAATGATGCTAATCAAACTGTTTTTAGAATTGGCAAACTTACTATTGGAAAGAAGCATAAGGACTACCCGGTTTTGCAATTTGCAAATACAATTATAGGTGGTTATTTTAATTCTCGTTTGAATAAAATTTTAAGAGAAGAATTAGGTTATACTTATGGTGTTCACTCTCAAATTAATTCGAAGCGTTTTGCTTCAACTCTTGAGATTAGTACCGGTGTGAAAAAAGAAGCAAGTCAAGATACAGTTGCTAAAATATTTGAAGAATTAAATAAACTTTCTGATAATATTGTACAAGACGAAGAATTTAATACAGCCAAGCAATATAAATTAGGCTCATTTGTTAGGAGTTTGGAAACAACACAACAAATTTCGTCAATCATTTATT
>CAZVPQ010000199.1:0-5190 GCA_964628675.1 uncultured Hyphomicrobiales bacterium
TTTGTGTTAATTATATAATAATTGAGTTCATAATTATGGGAGAGAAATGGTGGATTTATTTCAAAAATGTTTACATTTTACTAAAGCTGACGAAGTTAAAGAAATGGGTTACTATCCCTATTTCAGACCAATAGAGGAAAATGAAGGACCAGTCGTTACTATTGAAGGACGAAAAATCGTTATGGCAGGGTCTAATAACTATCTCGGATTAACTTCTCACCCAAAAGTCAAAGAAGCCGCAATCAAATCAATTGAAAAATATGGAACAGGATGCTCCGGTTCTCGATATTTAACAGGCACTTTGGATTTACATATCGAATTGGAAGAGAAATTAGCAAAATTCCTTGGTTTTGAATCTGTGCTTTTGTATAGTACAGGTTACCAGACTTCTCTTGGTGTGATTCCAACATTGGCAACCAAAGGTGACTATATTGTAATAGATAAGGAAGACCATGCTTGTATAGTCAATGCTACAATGATTGCAAAAGGTGCTTTTACAGAATACAAACGCTATAAACATAATGATATGAAAGATTTAGACAGAGTGCTTTCTATGTTGCCTGAAAATTCTGCAAAACTTGTTGTAACAGATGGAATATTTTCTGTTACCGGCGAAATTGTAAATCTCCCTGAATTATTAAAAGTTGCAAAAAAACATAATGCAAGAGTAATGGTAGATGATGCTCACGCAGTTGGGGTTGTCGGAACAGGTGGCAGAGGCACTGCTAATTATTTTGGATTAACTAAACAAACTGATTTAATGATGGGGACCTTTTCCAAGACCTTCTCTTCTCTCGGTGGATTTGTTGCCGGTCCCGAAAGAGTTATAAATTTCTTAAAACATAGTTCTGCCGCATTAATTTTTAGTGCCAGTCCAACTCCTGCATCTTGTGCATCTGCATTAGCGGCGTTAGAAGTTTTAGAAGAAGAGCCGGAGCTTGTTGATAGGTTAATAAATAATTCTAAAAAGATGCAAAAAGGTTTTAAAGAATTAGGATTTAACATTGTGGAAAGTGAGTCAGGAATAGTTCCTGTTATTGTTGGTGAAATGGAAACTGCATTTATATTTTGGAAAAAATTATTTGATGAAGGTGTTTTTGTTAATGCTTTTGTTCCACCGGGTGTTCCACCTCATATGAGTATGATGAGAACCAGCTATATGGCAACTCATGAAGATGTACATTTAAATAAAATATTAGATGCCTTTGAAAAAGTGGGGAAAGAATTGAACTTTATATAGATAAGTTGTTAATATATATTATATCGTTTGAATCTTTTCAATACTTAATATATTTTGATAAACAATAGTGTTGTTTTTGGAGCGTTTTTAATATTAATAATTATTGTATAGATATTTTAAGTATAGTGAGAGCTAATGTGAAATCAAAAAATACTAATTTTAATATCTTATTAAAAAAAGTGTGTATTTCTTTTTTCGCATTTCTTATGTTTATCCCAAATTTTTTATTTGCTGACAACTCGAATTCAAAACTTCATAAGTTTTATAGTCATAATAGAAGTACAGCTATTAAAGATACAAACCCTCCATATATACCACCAATAATGTTGGAAGGTGACGGGTCAGTGGATAGCAAAGTAATTGATATGCCTGATGACGACAATGTTCGTACTAATCTTGGAGGTATCCAACCTGTTTTAAAAAATTACTATTTTTCTGCTGATTCATTTATGATTTCCAAAGACAGAGAAACTCAATGGCATTTAAGAGTTAAAGATGTTTTCAGAGATGCAACTGCAGAAATTACTTTTTCTGATTTTGCAGGAAACGATACTACAGTTTATATTTCATATTTTGCACCTAAATTCAGGATATATCCAAGCAAACCGTTTCATTTCACAGATGTAGTTACAGGCGAGCAACCTTTTACTGAATTTTTAATCGTAAACGAGGATTCACGTTTAGTAGTATTAGCAGACTTAAAATTGAAATTCGGTAATAAAGGTTTTAAAATAATTTATCAAAATAAAAAAGGTTATATTAGCCGATTGCCAAAAGCTTTCCACTCTTATGATTCATTAAAATTCGTATTGCAATTTGATGGTACAAAAACCGGAAATTTTGTTGATTCAATTGGATTTGGTAATGGCTATGCTTTTGCTTATAAAGAACAAGTATCAGCAAATGTTTTAAGCCCTATTATCCAAGCAGATGATATTGATTTTTACGAAGTAACAGTTGGAGATACTGTTAGTAAAAGTGTATCAGTTCATAATAATGGAAAAGTTGATTTAATAATACCTGCTTATAGAAGTACGCATGCTCCTTTTAGGACAGACTTACCTCCTACAAAACCTTATATATTGAAATCAGGTGCTAAAAAAACATTTAACATTTTTTTTACTCCTGATTCTGTTGGTAAATACAAGGATTCCGTAGTATTTATTAGTAATGCAACCGGGAATGATTCAGTAACTTATATTTTTGGAAAAGGAATAAAACCGGGGTTAATAACAACTTCATACAATTGGGGGCGATTACGTATTGATAGACCGGAAAGAACAGATTTACCTGATTTTCATCCTTACACTTCACCTGATGCTGTTAGATTATTGAATACAACTGAAGATACCATTACAATTTATGGTATTGAAGAACAAAATATTTCGTATGGAGAAGCTTTTGAATTTTTAAAAGGTGATTTGGTAAATATGAAAATACCTCCCAAAAGTTCAAAATTTGTCGAAGTTGCGTTTCACCCCCAAGAAGTTGGCAATCATGAACTTATTGTTAAATTCATCAATTCTACTGAAAGTCAACCGGAATCTAAATTCAGTGGCATTGGGATTGTACCTAAAATCAAAACCGAAAATATTGACTTTGACACTACTTTAGTAAATGACACATTTTTGCCTATTGTAAATAAAATTAAATTTACAAATGAGCAATGGGAATATCAAGATGTATTAGTAATTGATTCATTACTCATTTTACCTAATGGGAATGAAATATCATTTGAGCTTTCCGGCGAGTCTAATACTTGGGGGACTCAAGGATTTAAAATATTTAATTCTAATCGCTCAATCCCCTGTACTTTAAATCCGGGAGAATCATTAGATTTAGATGTAAAATTTGTTGCTCAAAGAGAAGGTCAAGCAATAGCTATGATTAAAAGTCATAGTGATGCAATAACTGATACTACTGCCTTATTAACGGGTTTTGGTATATACAAAGGTATAAAAGTTAAAATCGACTCTGTTTTTACTTGTGTTGACGATACCAAAGAATTTCCTTGTTATTTGGAAAATTACGGAGTAGGTTCAATTCATATAGATTCTATTAAAATTTACGAAGGGTATAATTCTTTTCATTTTAAAAATCCAAATGATTCTTTAGGTTTTGACATTTTGGCAGGACAAACGTTAAATATTAAATTACTATATGAACCTGAGAAAATTGAGCAAATTTCTTCATTTTTAGACATTTATTATTTAATAAATACAAGCCCTCAAAAAGTGAGGGTTGGATTACTTGGCACCAGTTTTTTGACTAATAGAAATATTACAACTAAGATATTTAATGAGAATCAGCTAAGAATTGGGGATTTCTTGAATGGAAATTTAATTTTAGAATATGGAGAAGATATATCAAAATACCAAGTACACAGAGTAAACGTTAAAATTAATTACGATAGCAAATATCTTCTATTTGAAAAAAATCTATTGGAACTTGGCGAACTAACAAAATTTTTCTTCCAAAAACCCAAAGAAATAATTAATAATCCTGAACTCGGCGAACTGACCTTTTCATTAGTAGCCGCAAGCGATGAAGTTTTAATTGGGAGTGGTGAATTGTTCAAATTTGGATTTTTGGTTATACCACCTACTAAAGCCGATTCTAATTATTTATCACCTTTTACTATAACAATTACTCCCGAAAGCAATCATTGTGTCAATTTCCAAAGTACTAATATTGTTAATACTAATCTTGACCATCATATTTTAGATAATCTTGAATGGATTGATTTTTCTGCTAACCAAAATAAATTATTTTATGTTTATCCAAACCCTGTAACCAATAGAATAGCTTATGTTCATTTCGAAATAAAATCGAAAAGTTTTGTTAATATCAATATTGAAAATTCTTTAGGCCAAACAATAGACAATATTTTTTCAAAGACATTACTACCCGGTAATTACAAAGTCGAGCTTTCGACTAATTCACTTTCCAGCGGCTTATATTGGTGTACAATAAGAACACCGCAATTTGTAAAAAGCAGGAAATTTATTTTTACAAGATAAACTAATCTGATAATTTCTTATTAATTATAGTTGCTGTTGCTTGATCAGTCGGAGTTATCAGCACATCTTGAATCATAACATGCTTTGGTCTTGTTGCCGCAAACAATGCAGTTTCTGCAATATCCTTGCCTGTTAATGGTGTATATCCTTCATATACTTTTTTGGCTGACTCCTCATCTCCGTGAAATCTAACAATTGAAAATTCGGTTTCCACTAATCCCGGCTCTATATTAGTAACTCTAATTCCCGTGCCGTTCAAATCAATTGCCATAGCTTTCGATATTGACGCTACAGCCGCTTTTGTGCCGCAATAAACATTTCCATTAGGATAAACTTCACGACCTGCAATTGAACCGATATTAATAATATGCCCGCTTTTTTGATTTACCATTTTGGGAATTATCAACCTTGAAATATAAAGCAAACCTTTGATATTTGTATCAATCATTTCATTCCAATCGTCGAGATTTCCGTCTTGGATTTTATTCAAACCACGTGCTTTGCCGGCATTATTAATTAAAATATCAATATTAGACCATTTTTCAGGTAGATTATTGATATAATTTTTCAACTCATCATTATTTTTTATATCGCAAACTATACTATAAATTTCAGTCCCATAATTTTTAAATATATTCCGAGATATTTCTTTAAGTTTTTCTTCACGTCTTGCAATTAAAATAAGTTTAGCCCCGGCTTCTGCAAAAACCTCAGCACAAGCTTTGCCAATACCTGCAGAAGCACCTGTTATCAATACTATTTTGTTATCTATTTTCATAATTAGCTCCTATATTTTTTACAAATATAAATAATTTTTGGAGCGACCCCAATACTTTGGACACAAAGTCAAGATAATTTTTCCTTTCAAAAACAAACGGCTCATTTCTGCAATAAACATACGGCGACCAGCCGTAATATTTCTCTCCCGAA
>CAZVPQ010000200.1:0-5181 GCA_964628675.1 uncultured Hyphomicrobiales bacterium
ATCCCAAATAATATTAGGAATCATTTTAATAAAAATTTTTCAAGTTTCGTTAATTTTCTTATCAATTGTTCCCAATGAAGTCATAAATTATTACTCTTAAAATTAAATTAATTCCGTGTTTGATTTAATATGCTTTTCCAGCGACTTATTAGAAAATAATACTGAATTTATAAAAGAAGAGACTTTGTTGCTAAAAGCAAATTTATTAGATTGTAAAATTAATTAAAGTGAATAAGAAAATAATATGAAAGAACTTCCAATACTAAAAAGTTTCAATAATATAGCTATAATACAAACGGCTTTTCTCGGTGATGTAGCTCTTGCTTTGTATTTAGTTGAAAGTATTAAACGATTTCATAGTGATGCTAAATTGACTTTTGTTACTACTCCTGCATCAGCTTCTTTTGCTGTATGCCATAAATCTATTGATAATGTGATAACTTACGATAAAAGAGGCATACATTCGGGTTATAAGGGGATAAAATATTTAGCAGAGAATTTAAAAGAGCTTAATGTTGATTGTATTTTGGCGCCTCACCGTTCGTTGAGAACTACAATATTATCATATTTAAGCAAACCAGCATATTCCGTTGGATTCGATAAAAATGCTATGTCTTTTCTTTATAAAAAGAGGATAAAATATAAACTTGGAATTCACGAAGTCGAAAGAAATGCATCTTTATTGAAAGCTTTTAGCGATACTAAAGTAATAATTAATGATTTTTATAATGTTAATTTAGATATTAGTGATGATGACAAGGGTTATGTCGAGTCATTATTGGCTGGGAAAAAAATTAATAACAACAAGCAAATAATTGTATTAGCCCCGGGTTCTATTTGGCATACTAAAAGATGGTTAAGTGAATATTATTCAGATTTAGCTTTAAAATTAATAGATGAGGGATATATCCCTGTACTTATTGGTTCAACCAAAGATATGGAAATAGGGGTAGAGATTGCAAAAAATGAAAGGATTATCAATTTAATAGGTGAGACTACTTTGCCTCAATTAATATATCTTCTCTCTCTATCCAAATTATTGATAACAAATGACAGTTCGCCCACACATTTTGCCGGCTTGGTCAATTGCCCGACTTTGACAATTTACGGTCCGACAATTCCTGAATTTGGATTTAATCCGAGAGGAAAATATGACAAGTCTCTTGGAATTAAAGGTTTAAAGTGTCGCCCTTGCTCTATTCATGGCGCTAATAAATGTCCGATTGTAACATTTGATTGCATGAAAAAGCTTAAACCCGATATAGTTTTTAACGAAGCAAAGATAATTTTAGAAAATATTTCTTAGTTTAAATTTTGTTGAACTGAAAGAAAAATATAATGTAATGGTGAATCTAACAAAAATTAATGGTGAGAAAATCATGATTAATGCCGATGAAATTGAATTTATCGAATATTCTTATGATACTACTATACATTTGATTAGTAATAAAGTAATTATTGTTAAGGAGACACCTGATGAAATCAGTGAAAAGGTTATAGACTACCGCAAAGCTTGCAATTCTAATCATATTGAAAAAAAATTACATTAATATAAAGATGATATATTTAAAAGCAAATAAAGTAATATTATTGTTATTCATTTTTGCTTTTTCAACAAAGTATAATTATTGTGATAATTTATTTTTAGAGGATTCTACAACATCTAATCAAAATTTGAATTCACTTTTTCCTAAAAACATTGTCAATTACGGTGCCGATAAAAATGTGAATACATTTTATTTTAGAGCAAAAGCTTTATTTGATTTTAAATTGTTTGAGGGCAATCTCAAAATTGACCAATCTTATAAAGGGACAGCACTGAAAGCAAAAAATATTTCTTTCAGAGATGATGAATTATTCAATCTTAGATATGAGCTACCTGCAATTGATAAGTTTTCATTTCTCTTGCTTCAAAATATAGTTTATTCTTCGGATACACGTTCGATAGGTTTTAATAAATTAGAAAAAATTAAGGGCGCCGGTGGTTTTAAATATAATTTCTCCGCTAATTCTTTTCTTGAAACTTTTGGTGGAGTTGAACACAATCAACAATTAAATATTACTGCTTTTGGCTCATTAGTTGGAGTTAAGGGTCAAATAGACAATTTCAATTTAGGAGGATACCGCTTGAATTCTGCATTGAATAGTGAATATATTAAATATGATAGTGAACGGAATCAAGGGATTTTCAATTTTAATTCCGGAATATTTAAAAGCTATTCTGCTGATAATAAATTAAATCTTACAATGCATTACAAAATTTTAAATCAAGATTTTTTACATTCTTCCAACTTGTTTTCATCGCAATATTATATTGAAAACAGATTTGAGAAGAATTTTAATTCGGGATTAAATCTGAATTTTGGTCTTTCAAAGTTAGTAACAAGTTTTGTTAATGTTTATGTCGAGAACATTGATGTTTTTCGTTCTTATAATCATTATTTAGAAAATTCGGATTATACGGGAGTTATAAAAAAACTCAATGAGTTCAATTTGCGTTTTAATTCGGAAGTCAAGTTTAAATCCAAATCTTTTGAACAGAATTTAGGATTCAGTTACTCATTGAGAAATGAAACTAATAGTATTACGAATAAGTATAATATTGAACAAATAAGTTTTGATAAGTTATTGGATTTGGAAAACAGAAAGGATAATTTAACTCAAAGAACGCAGTTAGATTTTAAATCCAAATGGAATATAAGCAGGAGAGATTCTTTGAATTTTAGCGGATTGATAACAATTATGTATTATGATACACCGAGTAAAAATAATTATGATGACAGGGACGAGCAAGCAACAATAATGAATATCAATTATTATCATAAATTTTCCGATATTTTATCAGCAAATATTACAGGAGAGATTCAGCTAAATCATTTAGTGTTTTTGAAAGCACAAAGAAGTTCGATGAATAATTGGAACAGAATTTTCCGATTAAGTCCGTCGGTTAAATGGCAAACAAAAAATTTTAGCATCAATCCGCATTTTGAAGTTTTAGCTAATTATACGGTTTACGATTTTGAAGAATTTAATCCTGGAGTTCAGAGTTTCAGTTTCCGGCAAATATCCTACAAAGATTCGATAATTATTAACATATCGAAGAGTTATAATTTAGTTTCAAAAATTGATATTCGATATTTTGAAAGAGGAATATTATATTGGAACTCATTTTCCGAATCGCCACAGAATGCAAATTACCAACAATTTACAAATGTTTTGTTAATTTCAAAATTAAATGATAATTTTTCAGTTGGTATTGGTGGAAGATTTTATGATTTAAATCAAAAGAAGTTAGATGTTTATACGTTTAGTAATAAGGTTTATCAATTTTCTATGGGTCCTGAGACAATGATTGAATATAAATTTAAAAACGGTTCACGAGTATCTTTGCACGGATGGTTGGAATACCAAAAGACAAATTATTCTTTGGATTTTAAATCCGTGCCTAATTTTTTTCTTAATTCTAATATAATAATTTAGTAATGCTTATGAGTGAATATTACTTCTCTAAAAAAATAAAATTAAAAAGTGAAAGAGCTTGTGTCAAAAGGATAGAGCCAATATTATCTGATGTTAAAGCTCAGCTCAACATAAATGATGAAAAGTTTTATAATATGCTTATTGCTGTTTCAGAAGCAGTTAATAATGCAATTATACACGGGAATAAATGCTCAAGCGATAAAAATGTATTTGTAGAAATTGAAGTCAAGGAGAATAAAATACTTATTGAAGTTTGTGATAAGGGCGAGGGTTTCAACCCTGATTTGATTGAAGACCCTAGAAAACCGGAAAATTTATTAAAAGCAAATGGGCGGGGAGTATTTTTAATCAAAGAATTAGCGTCTTCATATGAGTTTATTAAAAGCTCTTCCGGTACTATAGTGAAAATGAGTTTCGAGTTTTAATATAATTGTATTATAAGAAAATGTTTAATAGAAAATAAATGTTGTCAAAAAAATCTGTTTATTATTTAATACTGCTTCTGCTGTTTGTTGTTTTTACTTTCGATTCTTTTAGCAAGGCAATCAATTATTTAAAAGTTAAGCCATTAGCAGGTGACGGTATATTCCTCTTATTCAAAAGGTATTCCATTCCTTATGAAGTCGAAATTGTTCGTCAATTTAAGTTGTTAAATCAAAGTAGGTTTGATAGAAATGGTAATCTATTGGTAAACACAAAATATAAGTTGCCGATACAAATAGTAAAATATAATGGAAAAAGTATAAGGAGTTCAATTCATAATAATAATTATCAAAAAGCAAAAAGTATTGAAGAGTATAATGATTTGTTGTTTTCCTTAAATTCTAAATCGAATAATTTTAGAGATGACAAAATATTATGGGTCCCATTATTCAAATTAACTAAGATAAATAGAAGAATAATAAAGAAGAAATTTGTAAAGCAAAATCTGACTTTTCCAATCTTCGGTGATAAATATAAAAATATCATAACAATAGATAATAAATTGGAAAACTGTGTTTTTTATTTGGTTAGCGGGCATGGAGGACCCGATCCGGGAGCGATAGGGAAAATAGGCAATATAGTTTTATCCGAAGATGAATATGCTTATGATATTACTTTGAGACTTGCTAGAAGACTAATTGAGCATAGCGCAAAGGTTTATATAGTTGTTCAAGACCCCAATGATGGCATTAGAGATGAAAAATTTTTAAATAATTCACATAATGAATTTTATTTTGGTGGTTTTACTATTGATAGAGATCAGAAAATTCGATTAGGTAAACGAGCGAATATTATTAATAAACTTTACCGAAAAAATCTAAAGAAGCATATTTTACAAAGAATGATAGTAACCCATGTAGATTCGAGGTCTTATGACAAAAAGATTGATATTTTCTTTTATTATTCTCCGGGAAGCACAAAAGGAAAATCCTTAGCTAATTTCTTACAAGAGACCATTAAGCATAAGTATCAAATTGCCCAACCCAATAGATTATATAGAGGCTCTGTCAGTACAAGAAATCTTTTTATTTTAAATAAAACTATTGTTCCCGGAGTTTTTATAGAGTTAGGAAATATAAGGAATGCATACGATAGACAAAGGCTTATTTTAAATACTAACAGACAAGCCATAGCCTATTGGCTTTGCGATGGTCTGATAGAATACAAAAAGACACATTGATTATATATATTGTTACAGATATTTATTTTATTTATTGA
>CAZVPQ010000201.1:0-5112 GCA_964628675.1 uncultured Hyphomicrobiales bacterium
CAATTAAAATAAATAACAAGGTTAAACTAAATTGAAATATCGTTGGACTTTTAAAGAGAAGCCTAATGAAAGTATTATTCACAAAATATCAGAGACACTCAAAATCCCAAAGAGCTTGGCTAGAGTTCTTTATGCTAGAGGAGTGAAAGATGAAATTGAAGCTCATAAGTTTTTCAAACCGTCATTAGATGATTTGCACGATCCTTTCTTAATTGATGGGATGGATATTGCTGTTGATAGAATATTAAAAGCAGTAAAAAACAAAGAGTTGATATGGGTTCACGGTGATTATGATGTAGATGGTACTTCAAGCACGGCATTGATGCTCGAGTTTATTCGAGAAATCGGTGGTATAATTACGTATTATATACCTGATAGATTTACAGAGGGTTATGGTTTTTCAATCATTTCCGCTCAAAAAGCAAAAGACGCAGGCGCAAAGCTAATTGTTACCGTTGATGTTGGTGTAACATCGTATGAACCGGTTGATTATGTTAAAAAAATAGGTTTAGACGCTATAATTTGTGATCATCATGAACCCGGGGAAAAGGTTCCTGACGTTTTAACTATTTTAGACCCTCTAAAGCCGGGCGACAAATATCCTTTTAAAAGTTTAGCGGCTTGCGGAGTTACTTTCAAACTTGTCCAGGCTCTTGCTCAAAAACTAAATATTAAAGATAAAATATATAAATATCTTGATTATGTAGCTTTAGCTTCAGCGGCGGATATGGTGCCACTAATAGGTGAAAACAGGACATTAGTTTACTTTGGTTTAAAACAATTAAATACCAGCCCTAGACCGGGGCTGAAAGGACTGATTGATTGCACCAATTTAAAACTAGGCTCTATTAATACTTCAAATATTATATTTTCTTTAGCTCCATTAATAAACGCTGCAGGTAGATTAGGTTCAGCCGGACGTTCAGTCGAGATGATGATTAGACACGATCCTACTTCTTCTTTTCAAATTGCTCAACAGTTGGAACAGGAAAATAGAAGGAGAAGAACTTTCGATGAAAAAACTTTTGAGGAAGCTATTCCTATTGCCGAAAAATTAATAAAAGAAAATGATACACGGTGTTTAGTATTGCATAGACCACATTGGCACGCGGGCGTAATTGGAATAGTTGCATCAAGACTTGTAGATAGATTTCACTTGCCAACTGTTTTATTGACAACAATTGGTAATGTAGCTAAGGGTTCTGCAAGAAGTATATCGGGTTTCGACATACATTCGGCTTTAAAAAAATGTAGTCATTTGCTTATCGAATACGGAGGGCATAAACACGCCGCAGGTTTATCAATGAATGAATCTAATATACCCGAATTCCGTGAACTTTTGAATTCTTTTGCTAAAGAACAAATTACTCCGGATATGCTTCAACCGGAAATTGTAATAGATTCTGAACTAAAACTTAATGAACTATCCCCGAATTTTCTTAAAACATTAGCTAAATTTTCACCTTATGGTTTTGAAAACAATAAACCAATATTTTTGTCAAGGGATGTTCGTTCTGCTAACGGTGTTAAAATTGTCGGGAGAAACCATTTGAAATTCAGAGCTTACCAAAAGTTTGAAATTGATGCAATTGGGTATAATTTAGCGAATAAAATGAATTATTGTACTAATGGAAAAGCTTTTTCCATTGTTTATAATATAGAAGAAAATACTTATAACGGGAATACGACACCCCAATTACGTATAAAAGATATTCGACCCGACAATGAAGTTGATATTTGATGAAATTACAGCAAACTATTTTTATGATGAGTTAAATCGTAAAATCTGTTCGGAAAATGAATCAAGAAAGAAATTGTTTGATTTATTTTCTTTATTTAATCAAATTATCAAGAGTTTAACATCAAATGAGCAGAGGCTTTTTTCTACTAATTATGCCCGTTTGATTTATGTTTTAAACAAATATAATATCAGCGGGTTGTTAGCAAACAACATCAAAATATTCCGTTATCAAGCGAGCCAATCAAGAAAAGATAAATCTTACTTAATAAAAAAAGAATATATTGATTCAGGAATTTATTCAATTGCAAATTTGATTAAAGAATTTAGCGCTAGTCCTCTGCCCGAATACTTAGTCCCTTTTATAAAAGACATAAAAGAATCAAAAGATAATACAATACTGACAGTTGAAAATAAATTATTAAATATTAAATGTACTGTTTCAGGGAAATCCGATAGTTCAAGAGACAAACTATATTGTCAATCTGAAGAAATAGAAGATTTTACTTTAGTATTAAATGATTTTTGGCAATCAATTTTTGGCTCCGTATGGCAAGGTTGTACCTTGAACATATTATCGGCATATTATTCAAAAGACAAAAAACAATTGTTAGTTCAATCTAAAACAATCATAGTAGTTGAACCTGATTATTTAATTAATGTAACCGACATTGCCGAATGTTTTCTGACAAAAAGTCAAAATAATATTAATATATTTTTCTTAAAAAGGTTTGCAAATTCAAATGTTTCAGTGCCAATGGTTATTGGAAATTTAGTAAATCATATATTCGATGAATTATTAATAAATCCCGATGTGGAATTTGATGGAATCATAGATACTGCTTTGAAATACAAACCTTTGCAGATATATGCAATAGCTCAAAGCATTGATAGTTTAGATAGTTTGATGCCAAAGTTAAAGGGTTTTTATCTTAATTTAAGAAAAATAATTAAAGAGCAAATTCAAATTGATGATTTAAGTATCGAACCTACTTTTATTTCTCCTGAATACGGATTGCAGGGGCGACTTGATGCACTAATAGAACACAGTGATAATCAGAATGCAAAAGATATTATTGAATTAAAATCCGGGACACCCCCTACAGGAGATTTAATGGAGAAGACGTTAAAAGGTAATAAGTATGCAATAAATATGTGGCCCAATCATTTCGCACAGGTTACATGCTATAATTTATTATTGGATTCTACATTTGCCGGAAGAATTGGCAGTTCGGAAATATTGTATGCCGGAACAGAGAAAAGTCCAATTCGAGATGCGCCGAATGTTTTACTCAAGAAGCAAGAAGTTATGAAAGTCAGAAATCGAATAATTAGTAATGAATACGCTATTTCAATAGGTATTTTTAATATATTGGATAAAATCAATATTAGTTCTTTTGGATCGCATCCTCCATATCTTGAAAAATCAATTGCCGATTTTTTTAATTCTTATACTAAATCCGACAAAATTTCTAAATTATATTTTCTTGCTTATCTTCAATTTATTCAAAAAGAATTATTCGTTTCTAAACTTGGGGATATGAAAAGAGACGGTAAAGGATTTTCATCATTATGGCTTGATGATATTGAAGAAAAGAAAACTAAATATTTAGTTCTTGCAGATATAAAATTATCAGTCGAAGAGTCTGATTTTGATAATTACCATTTATCATTTATTAGAGGAAAAGATAATAATGAGCTTTCTGCTTTACGAAAAGGTGATTTAGCCATTTTGTATCCAATCATTGATCATAATTCTACCGGAATATTAAAAAACCAAATTATTAAATGTACAATTAAAGATATCAATCCAACAAGGGTTATTGTAAGTTTTCGCAATAAACAATTCAATAAATCTTTTTTTGAGGTTTATGAAAATTGGGCATTAGAAGGTGATTACATAGATGTATTATTTAATAAAATGTTTAATTCGATTTTTGGTTTTCTACAAGCGGACAAGAACAAACGTGATTTGCTTTTGGGTTTAGCTGAACCGCAAAGTGAAGAATTTATTGATTGTGAATTCCCCGAACTCAATGAAAATCAATATGATATTGTGTCATCAGCTATTAAAGCTAAGGATTATTATTTAATACAAGGACCACCCGGTACGGGAAAAACCACTTATGTTCTTAAAAATATCGTCCAATATATTTATCAAAATACTAAAGATAATATTCTAATACTTGCTTATACTAATAGAGCTGTTGATGAGATTTGTTCTTCTTTAAAAAAAATTGATGACATAAATTTTGAATTTTTAAGGATGGGTAGCAAAGAAAACTCAGAACATAAGGATGTTTTAATTTCAGCATTGTCAGAAAAAATAAGTCTTGAAGATTTATTTCATAAAATCAACAATTGTCGGGTATTTGTTTCAACGGTTGCATCTGTTTTGACATCGCCGGAATTAATGTATATTAAAGATTTCGGTATCGCTGTTGTCGATGAAGCAACTCAAATATTGGAACCTCAAATTATAGGGATATTAACTAAAGTTAAAAAATTTATTATGATTGGAGATGAAAAACAATTACCTGCTATTATATCGCAAAATCAAAATAATTTTAAAATAGAAGATGAATTAAGTGAAAATATACATCTCAATAATTTAGGTATGTCATTGTTTGAAAGGCTTTTGATTTGCAGTAAAAATAATCAATGGAGCAATGCCTACGGATTATTAATCAAACAAGCAAGAATGCACTTTGATATTCAAGAGTTCCCGAACAAATATTTTTATAATAACAAACTCGAAACATTTAATTCTGAAGGTTGGCAACACAAAATCAATTCTATATTCAGCATTGATGCCGAAAATATTTTGGAAAGCAGATTGTCAAAATCAAAAATACTTTTTATTCCATCAATTTTTGAAAATAAATCTAAAGTTAATATCAGTGAAGCTCAAGCGGTGAATAAAATATTAAATATAATTAAAACAAAATATGGGAATAATTTTTCCGGAAACACAGTTGGCATCATAAGCCCTTTTCGCGCCCAATGTGCAGAAATATATAGATATATGGATACAAGTATTAAAGATAAAGTAATAGTTGATACTGTTGAGCGATTCCAAGGTTCAGAGCGAGACATTATTATCATTTCATTAGCAATCAACAGCGAATACGAAATTAGATTGATTGAATCCATATTTGAATTGGACAATTTGAAAATTGACAGGAAATTGAATGTTGCCCTAACTCGCGCAAGAGAACATTTGGTAATATTAGGAAATGAGCTTATTCTTTCTCGTTCAGAAATCAATACGGAAAGGATGGAAAGCCGAGAAAGAAGTTCTTTATCATTGATGAATCTCAGCTCACCCCACCGATTAAGAAGTGTCAGGAAGTGGTGAATTTTTGAAGATCGTA
>CAZVPQ010000202.1:0-5111 GCA_964628675.1 uncultured Hyphomicrobiales bacterium
ATTTAGCAGTTACGCAAAGACAAGTACAATTATCATTTTGGATAATTCATTCAGCATGGAAGTTTCTGATGAAGCCGGTAATAGATTCAATCAAGCTCGGAATTCGGCAATAGAAATAATAAATAAATTAAAAGAAGGCGATGAAGCCGCTATTATCCCTATGGCAAATGGTGGGTTCAATCATAATAACTTTTCAAGAAATTTTTTACATTTAAAGGAAAAACT
Organism: uncultured Hyphomicrobiales bacterium; assembly: GCA_964628675.1. Lineage (GTDB taxonomy): Bacteria > Bacteroidota > Ignavibacteria > Kapaibacteriales > UBA2268 > CAZVPQ01. Next base: position 226 of record CAZVPQ010000202.1, read on the forward strand.
ATCTAAAATAAAAATCTCTTATAAAAAAGTTAATTTGCAGAATTCAATTAGAATAGCTGCTGCACTACTTGAAAAAGCTAATAATATTAACAAAGAAATTTTTATTATTAGTGATGCTCAATCCAATATCTTCCGTAATATTAAAGATTCTCTTAAATTGTTTAAAAGGTCTCCTATTGTTTATTTTATTAAAATCGGTACTAATTCTGATAAAGGTATTGATAATATTTCTATTGATTCGCTGAATGTTACTACGAAAATATTTCATTTTGATAAACCAGTCGAAGTGCAAGCTCAAATAAGAAATAGCTCACTAAAAAATATAAATAATTTAGTGCTAAGTATGTATTTTAATGATAGCAGAGTTGCACAAAGAAATATAGATATTCCTGCTAATGAGATTAAAACAGTGAATATTTCGGCTAACCCACAACAATCAGGTTTAGTTAAGGGAAAAATCAAAATTGAAAATGATGCTTTAAACATAGATAATCTTAGGTATTTTGCCTATATTATTCCGGAAAAGCCAAAAGTTGCATTAATTGGTTCAAACAATAAAATAAAATTTATTGAGATGATTTTTGCAAAAGATATTAATCATAAAAGCCCCGCATTTATCGAAAAATTTCAATCGAACTTAATACCAAGTATTAATTTTGCAGATTATGATTTAATGATATTTGCCGGCGGACCTTATTTAAAAAGTGATTTTGATAAAATTCGGCAATATGTCAGCAATGGTGGTGCTTGCCTGATTTTTGCAGATGATTTGACCGAAATATCAATTTTTAAATCAGGTATTGCCGAATTAGGTTTCGGTAATTTAACTGAAAAAAAGTTTACTAAAAATTCTCCTGCGGCGTTTACTTCTGTTGATAAAATCCACCCGCTTTTCCAAGGAGTTTTCAAAGGTACAACTAATCAAAGAGCAATCGTGGAATCACCGAAAATATATCAAGCTTATATCAATAATGCAGGATTTCCGATTATTAAAATTACCGGTGGAAATTTCCTATCCGAAAGCAAGCTGGCAAATGGAAAAATACTTTATTGCTCGGTAACTCCGGATTTACTATGGAGTAGTATTGCTTTTACAGGTATATTCCCTGCAATCATTAACAGAAGTATATATTATTTATCTTCAAAAGAAAGCTCTGCTATATCAGTTACTTGTGGTGATCCATTAATGCTGTCGATTCCCAAAAGATTTGCTAACGAAAATAACTTTCAAATTATTGACCCAAAAAATATAAAAAAATATAAACAGCCTGTTATTTTGCCTTCGGGAGCTATTCTATCTTTTACTAATTTAAATTCCCCGGGTGTATATTCCATTGGGAACAAGGAAAAAATCATTAATGCTATTTCTGTAAATCTACCAAAAGATGAATCTATTCTTTCGCAATTAAATGATGACGATATAATTAAAAATATAAAGAGAATTACAGACAATAAATCTGTTGTAAATATTTTGTCAAACGACTCAAATATTATGACTAAAGTTAATCGAATTAGAACAGGTACGGAACTATGGCAATTATTTGCTCTGTTGGCTTTGTTAACTGCTATTGCTGAACTTTTAGTTGAACGAAACAAAAAAGATGAATCATAAAAAATATTTTATTTTTAAAAAAAATGAAATATTTTGAGACCTTTTTGCCTTTTATGTGTCATTATATATATGGAAGATGCAAAAGGAGAACTAAAATAGATATTTTAACAAAAGATTTCTCTTCAAGTGATCTTTTTTATAGTTGTACAAAATTATCGTTTAAAATATCAATGGGTTAATTTAGTTCTCCTTTTTTATGGTTTCAGTTTCAATCCACCATATTTACTTAGTGGCCATGAATACTGAATAAACAAATACTTTTTCGGTTTTATGTAAAAATCCCTTAAATGATTGACCCTTCTTATTGCACTATTTTCAAGCTGTCCGTATAATGCATCTGAATAAATATCTCTTTGATTAAATCTATCAATATTATGTCCAAATTCATGAGCAAATGTTTCCTGTAGAAGTTTCTAATAAATCAATATAACCTTCATCGGGGTCGAAGCTTCGTTCGACGCCAACAGCAATATATTGACCATCAGGCGAGAATTTAACACAAGTTATAAACCCATTCAATTGTTGACAAATTCCTTTTTTTGCCCACACCGTATCGGGGAGCTGTTCTTGCGAGTATAGTTCTTGCGATATACTTGCTATAGCAATTATTAAAGAAAACAAAACAAATAATTTTTTCATTTTTATCCCTACTTAACTAATTTAACAGTTTTAGTAAATGATGGTGCAATAATTTTGATAAAATATGTACCCGCAGACAATTGAGAACAATTGTAAGGAATAATTTGATTGCCTTTTTCTAAATATCCCTTAAAAATATCATCAATTACTTTTCCGCTTATGTCGAATATTTGTATATCTACATTTTCATATTTATTTATTGTGAATTGAATATTTACTATATTGCTTGTTGGATTAGGGTATATAATTTCATCTTTAGTAAAATGTTCTTTAACTTCTACTCCTGTCCATTTGATATTTAATAATTGCAAATGGGCATGAAGATTATCCTGATTTTTGTAATAACCAATACTAAAGATATACTTAGAATTAGGCGAAATATCAAATAAAGAACCTGTTGATAGTGGTGGGGAATACTCATAAATCTTTTCAAAATCATTTTCGACATCATAAACCCATATTGATCCATAACCCGTATATCCTGTTCCAACCAATAAAAACTTATTATCTTTAGAAAATGCTATATCCCAAACATTAACACTTGTATTTAATACTTTCAATAAATTCCTATCCTCAACATCCCAAATGTTTACTTTGCCGTCACTTTCTCCAGTTGCCAAATATTTCCCATCATAAGAAAATTCAATATCTCCTACTCCGATTAACTCCTTACTATCCAATTGCTGAAGCTCTTTATAAGTATGTAAGTCGTAAAGGTATAAATCCCCTCTAGGAGGCAATGAAGGAAATGGCGGATAAGCCTGTCCTCCAAAACTGAAATATTTTCCCGATGGAGAGACTTTTAAATGCGATGAGTTTTGTTTATCTCCAAATTCTAATATTAAATTTCCTGTTTTTACATCAAAAACAGCAAAATCAGGTAAAGTGCTATCCTCCGGTAATTTTACAATACTACAGATTATTTTATTACCATTATCAAAAAAAGAAGCATCTCGGAGTTTTTTATGGTATTCATCATCAATTGACATACTTGTCAATAATTCACCGGTCGATGGATTCCATAATTTCAAACTTCTGTTTCCTGATGATGTTAATAATGTATCTCCTGTTGGCGAGAAATTTATTCTTCCCCAGTTTCCACCATGCCTGAATGAGACATCACTTCGATTTCCACTAAGAGTTTCAAATTTATAAATTGTGTCTTGTATCCAAGCATAAATATATTGTCCATCAGGACTGAATTTAAAATCATAAACAGCTTCACTTTGATAATAAGATAACTGTTTCGTCCACACAGTATCAGGAAGCGGCTCTTGCGAGTATAGTTCTTGCGATATGCTTGCAATTAACAATATTAGGATTAATAATAACTTTTTCATAAGAATAGCTCCAAATCAATAGAAAATTTGTTGAAAAAGAATTTCAATATAGAAATTACTAAAATCATTCATTATTCCTTGCATTAGAAGACTGAACTAAAAGTCTTTTATAAAATAATAGACAAATTTACAAAAAACACATCGCAATCCAAAATAAACATAATGATTTGAGATATTAGCATACAATAATCTCCTATCATATTCATTATAGACTTCAAATTAATGATGGCATATTTTTTGACAATTAAATAATTAGCTTTGTATATAATTTGAATGATGGAATGGATAAAAATAGACGAAAATTTATATCGGCATTGATTGCGGCGGGTATTGCAAGCCCTGCTTTATTCGGGTTTTCCAAACTGGACTCTTTGATTAATTCAGAGGGTAATCAAAATAATTTGGATATTCAAGATTTGATTTTTAATGCTGACAATCATAATGACCAAAGAATTTTCCCGAAAGGATTAGTTAAAAATTCAAAAATCGCTATTATTGCTCCTGCAAGCCACGCGAGTATATGGGAATTAAGAAAAAACATTAGATTATTTAAATCTATGAACTTAAAAGTTGAAGTAAGTGATATTATCAAAAACTACCAAAAAAAATACAGATATTTTGCCGCTCCCGACAAGGTAAGAGCCAAAGAATTTATGGATTATATTCAGAGAAAAGATATAGACGCTCTTATAACTTGCCGCGGTGGTTACGGTGTGATGAGAATTCTTGATTTGTTGGATTTCAATATCATCAGAGCCAACCCTAAAATTATTATTGGATTTAGTGATATTACTGCATTACTCAACGCTGTTTATAAATTGTCAGGTGTTATTACTTATCACGGTCCGGTTGGTGTTTCCACATTTAATAGTATTACATTAAACAGCTTCAAAAAAACTTTATTCTATCATAAAAATTATAAGCCGATAGTTTATAAAGACAACAGAATTAAAACGATAGTTAAAGGTAAAGCACAAGGAAAATTAGTCGGTGGGAATTTGTCAATGCTCGTTAGCACATTAGGTACAAAATATGAAATTGAGACGGAAAATTCAATATTATTTCTCGAAGAAATTTCCGAAGACCCTTACAAAATTGACAGAATGCTCACGCAATTAACCATCAGCAATAAATTACAGGCTTCCTCAGGAATAATGTTCGGCTATTACAAAGGTCTTGATAGAAAAAAGAATTTCTACCCCTACCGTTCCTTCACAGCGAGAGAGGTAATTGAGAGCAGATTAAAGAAAATCGGTGTGCCTGCTGTTTTGGGAATTCCAATAGGGCATATTCCC
>CAZVPQ010000203.1:0-5093 GCA_964628675.1 uncultured Hyphomicrobiales bacterium
ACCCAAATTGGCAAAACCTGTGTTTTCGGATCTCCAAGCCAACCGATGAGCATATTTGTAGCCATACCGCTTTCATTTTTTTGCTCATAATTTAATACAAAAGTTCAAAATAATTCTGCCCTAAAAAAAGCTAAGAAAATATGTCAAACAACACTTTTTTAGCATTAAAAAAAATCGTAATTTTAATAATATTTAATAGTATTTTAGTAATTAATTGAATTAAAAAAGAAGGAAAAAGAGTTTTCCATCGAATTGATTAATAAGGAAAGGAGATATTCGGTTTATGCCTCATATAGTTATAGATGGGAATCGCATAGAAACGACTAATGGTAAAACTATTATTCAAGCGGCTTACGAAAACGGAATAGAAATTCCTCATTTCTGCTGGCATCCCGAACTTTCGGTTTCTGGAAATTGTAGAATGTGTTTGGTTGAAGTCGGTTTACCGACAAGACAACGAGACGGCACCTTAGAACTTGATTCCGATGGTAATTCATTAATTAATTTTTTCCCTAAATTGCAAATAGCTTGTGCTACTAAAGTTTCTGATGGTATGCACGTAAAAACTCAAACACCAAAAGTAGTTAAAGCTCGTGAATCTGTAATGGAATTTATTTTAGTGAACCACCCTTTGGATTGTCCTATTTGTGATGAAGCAGGGGATTGTAAATTGCAAGAATATGCTTTCAGGTTCTCGACAGGTGATAGCAGATTTGTTGATGAGAAAAACCATAAAGACAAAAGAGTCGAATGGGGACCTAATGTTATGTATGATGCCGAGAGATGTATTACCTGCTCTCGCTGTATTAGATATGCAAAAGAGATAGCTCATCAAGATGTTTTGACTTTTATAAATCGCGGGGACAGGGTTACTATTGATTTATTTGAAGACACAAAATTTGATAATCCATATTCGATGAATGTTATTGAATTATGTCCCGTCGGTGCTTTGACGAGTAGGGATTTCCGATTTAAATCAAGAGTATGGGATATGAGCTTTAACGAGTCGATTTGCACAGGTTGTGCCAGAGGTTGCAATATTAAACTCGGAGTTAGAAATAATGAGATATTAAGAATTGAACCTCGTTCCAATCCTTATGTAAACAAACATTGGCTCTGCGATTACGGAAGATTAACTCAATATAAATTTGTTAATGAAGACAGAATACTGTTTCCTATATTAACAACGGAAAACAATGAGGACATAAATGCAACTTGGGAAGATGCCAATAAAAAAGCAAATGAATTGATTAATAAATATAAAGCAAATGAAATAGTATTTATTGCTTCACCAAAAGCAACAAATGAAGATAATTATTTATTACAAAAATTTGCTAAAAAAGTTGTAAAGACTCAGAATATTGACTTCTTTAATCATAATGACGAAAAATTCGGCGATGACTTCTTAAAGGTAAATGAAAAATCACCTAATATAAATGGCTTGGAAAGTTTTGATATTAATTCCGGAAATATCGGCATCACAACAGACCAATTAATTGAGAAAATTAATAACGGACATATAAAATTAGTTTATGTTATGGATGATGATTTGGAGGATTATCCTGATATTCTTGAAGCATTGGAAAATGTCGAAACATTGATAGTTCACGCACATAATCATTCCAAATTAACTGAAATTGCTGACATTGTCTTGCCTTCTTCAACCTATGCGGAAATAGAAGGAACATTTACTAATTTTGAGAATAGGGTTCAACATTTGAAACCTGCAGTAGAAACTGAGGACAACAGCAAGACTTTAGATAAAAATAAAAGCAGGCTGGATAAGTTCGGCGCCCACAATGATAGATGGAATCAACGTGAAAAAAGATATAGCCGTCCAAATTGGAAAATTATTATGAATATTGCTAATCTTTTGGGTGCTAATTGGAATTATAAGTCTGCAGAAGATGTTTTTAATGAAATTTCGAAGCAAATATCATCTTTTTCGGGTATGACTTATGAGTTATTGGATAAGTATCAAGGGTTAGTGTTGGACAAAGCTGACAATCCTGACCCGGAAGTGCTTAAATATGAATCGCATAAATTGAAACCAATATAATATTTTTTAACATAAACTTTAGACTAAAAATATGGAAGAATTTGTTTGGATATTAGTTGTAGTATTAATAAAAGCATTAGTTATTATAACTATAATATTATTCTCTGCGGCAATTTTAGTTTATATGGAGAGAAAAGTATCGGCATTTATTCAAAATAGAATTGGACCCAATAGAACAGGACCAAAAGGGTTGCTTCAACCCTTTGCAGATGTATTAAAATTATTTATGAAAGAAGATTTAATACCAGATGCTTCGACGAAACCAATTCATAGATTAGCACCCGTAATATCTTTGGGTGTTACTATCTCGGTTTTTGCTGTAATTCCATTTGCAAATTATTTTACTATCGGAGTAGGTGAAACAGCTAAAACAATATATATGGGAATTGCACCTAATGTGAATATAGGTATTTTATATATTTTGGCAATGACTTCTGTGGGTGTATATGGTATTACTCTTGCCGGCTGGTCTTCAAATAATAAATATTCGTTGCTGGGCGGTTTGCGTTCTTCAGCCCAAATGATCTCTTATGAATTATCAATGGGTTTGGCAATTCTTGGAGTAATAATGGTCAGCGGTTCATTGAATCTGAACGATATAGTAATTCATCAAGCGGGATTGTGGAATGTCGTAACTCAGCCACTAGGATTTATTATCTTTTTGACAGCGGCATTTGCAGAAACAAATAGAACTCCATTCGATTTACCTGAAGCGGAACCTGAATTAGTAGGTGGATATAATACTGAATATTCAGGAATGAAATTCGGTACGTTTTTCCTTGCCGAGTATGGTAATATAACGGCGTCAGCGGCTTTGATAAGTTTACTTTATCTCGGAGGATGGCAATTCCCTTTGCCTGAATCTTGGTTCGGACTTCAAGAAGCTTCAATTTGGTTAGCATTAGCTCAATTTATTACTTTTATTATTAAGGTTTTAGTAATTTCATTCTTCTTTATTTGGGTTAGATGGACAGTTCCTAGGTTTAGATATGACCAATTGATGAGATTAGGTTGGAAAGTACTATTACCATTGGCATTGGTAAATTTAGTATTGACAGGAATTATTATGTATGCTTTCAATTTGTAATAATTTTAATTAGAGATTTAATTCAAGGTATAAATATATGAACAGAACAGAAAATACTGAATCACAGAGACTGACTTTTTGGGAAAAAATATATCTGCCAGAGATTGCAAAGGGTTTGGGATTAACCTTTAAGCAGATGTTTAAACCGAAATTCACGAGACAATATCCCGAAGAAAAATGGGAGCCTACCGGTTCTTATAGAGGTCGTCCTGTTTTAGTTAATGAAGAAGACGGAGAAAGATGTGTTGCTTGCGGACTGTGTTCAAGAGTTTGTCCTGCTCTTGCGATTGAAGTTCAAGCAGGAGAAACGGAAAGAAATAAAGAACGTTACCCCGAAAAATTTGAAATAAATATGTTGCGTTGTATCTTCTGCGGTTTTTGTGAAGAAGTTTGTCCTGAAGAAGCAATCGTAATGAGTAAAGATTATGAATTGATTTTTGCAAGTCAAGATGATGCAATTTTGGGTAAAGACAAGTTGTTGGTACCTATTGCAAAACTTGAGGATAGATTGGAATTTTTACGACAATTTAAATAATAATCATACATTTAACTATTTTCTAATTTTTAGGAGATTATCATGAAACCGGTTATTTTCAAAGTGGTTTTAGTTTTCTTATTTGTTATGGCTTTTTCTTTTTATGCTTGTAATAAAGCAAAAGAAGAACCACAAAAAACAGTTAATCAGGAGGAAGTGAAAAATATGGAACAGGAATTTAAAGATTTTACCCAACCTTTGGAAAAAGAAGTTGCTAAGGCATATACAGCGTCAGCATTAGCTTATTGGAATGCCGCTAATTCTGGCAAAGCCGAAGATTTTGATAAATCATCGGAAATGGAAATTGCATTAGATAGGATTTTTGCCAATAAAGAAACTTTTGCAAAGATTAAGAAATTCAAAGAATCAGGGTTAATTCAAAATGATACACTGAAAAGGGATTTGGAATTGATGTATCTTGCTTTTCTCGGCAAACAAATTGACACAGAAAAATTAGCTAAGATGACAAAAATGCAATCCGAAATTAGCAAGAAATTCCAGAATTACAGAGCTGTGGTTGACGGGAAAAAATTAACGGATAATGAAGTTGAAGATGTTCTGAAAACTTCCAAAGATTCCAAAGTTTTAGAGAAAACTTGGAAAGCTCATAAATCTATTGGTCCTTTAGTTGCCGATGAAATTATTAAATTGGTAAAACTTAGAAATGAATCCGCAAAAGAACTAGGATTTAACAATTTTCACGAAATGAGTTTGAAACTTAATGAAGAAGACCCCGAAGAAATAAGTCAAATATTTGATGAATTGGATAATCTAACGAGAAAAGATTTTGAGCAATTAAAAGAAGAAATTGATGACTCTATTGCTATTCAGTGTAATGTTAAAACAGAAGAATTGATGCCTTGGCACTATCAAAATAGATATTTCCAAGAAGCTCCGAAAATTTATAATATCGATGTTGATAAATATTATCACGGAAAAGATTTGGTTGCTTTAGTTAAAAAATATTATCGCAGTTTGGATATGCCCATTGATTCAATGGTTGCCAAAAGCGATTTATTCGGAAGAAAAGGCAAAAATCAGCATGCTTTCTGTATAGATATTGATAGAGACACAAAAGATATTAGAGTTTTGGCAAATGTTGTTGATAATTATGATTGGATGAATACATTGCTTCATGAATTCGGTCATGCCGCTTACTTTAAATATCAAGGTGAAGATTTGCCTTGGTTTGTTAAAACTCCTGCACAAATATTTACAACTGAAGCTGTGGCTATGCACTTCGGTAGATTTGCAACAAATGCTCAATGGATGCAGGATATGTTGGGGCTTAGCAATGAAGAAAAAGCAAAAATCGAAGACGTAACGGCAAAGAAGTTAAGATTGGAACAACTTGTATTTAGCCGTTGGGCACAAGTTATGTATAGATTTGAAAAGAGTATGTATGAAAATCC
>CAZVPQ010000204.1:0-5064 GCA_964628675.1 uncultured Hyphomicrobiales bacterium
TGCTTTTGTAACCACAACACAATGACCCGTAATCAAATTTTCAATCTCCTAAAACACATTAAATATTACAATTTATTATTGCTATATTTTAGAATAAAGTTGTTATAATTTATAATTTTACTAAATTACGAAAACAATGAACAACTTCTTATTTAATTTTTATTTTTTGTTTTTAAGATAAATAAAAAGATATTATGTTTATTTTGTGATATTAGTTTTTCTATTGGTTTGATGAATCTTGAACAAGATAATGGGAAATAGATTTCAAAATAGTTATGATTTTAATTTATTAAACTTTTAAACCCCTTTATATCCGAGACAATTTTTTGTCTTTTTACAAGATATTTGTAACTTTTTTATTGAAATTTTCGTATTATACATTTATGATATTAGATTTAAAAAAGAACAAATTATATAAGCATTTGAACACCTCAATTCTGTTGATGTTTGTTTTCGTAGCTGTTATTATTAAAATCACCGGTGATTCTTTCTTTTATATTTTCAGTGATATTTATTCGACTACTGCCGTAACTTGGAAAATTATTATATCTTTATTTATTGTTGTTTCGATGGCATTATTTGTCCTTAAAAAAATTGAAGAAAATTTTGAGAAAGAATTCAGGGTTAATGAAAAACGTTATTTCCGTGAATTAACAAATATAATATTATTGACTATCGGCTTACTAATTTTTAATTCCATATTGCCGGATTCAATCGCAAATTACGGCAAAATACCATCTTATGTTAATCTGATATTGATAGAATTTTCTTCTTTGTACTCAATGCTAACGGGGTTTTATATTTTCTATTTTCTCTATAAATGGCTTTGGATTAGACGGCATAAAAGAACAAAATTATATTTAACTATATTGACAATTTCATTTCTATTCTTATTACTATTCGAAATACCATTTCATTATTACAGAGTCTCTGCCGACCAACTTTCGGGCATACCACTTGTAATAGTCTTTTCGATAATAGTAATATTTATGTTATTATTCACAAGATTTTTTACTGCAAAAAAGAACTCTTGGATTGCAGTACTGCCCCGAAGAAAAAAATTATATCTTTTATTACTTTATTTTGTCGCATTAGTATTAGTCATTGTATTTTTAGCAGTATCCATTGATAATAACGGAGAAGGTAAGTTCACTGTTGCAGTTCAATTCTTTTTCGGTTCGGATACCATTATATTTCTTTCCTTTTATTGCCTTCTTCCCTATTTTTTCAGATTAATGTTTTCGACTGTTGCCTCGCTTCCTACAACTGGAATAGTCGAAAGAACAACATCGGAATTAAGCTCTTTGACTTATTTAAACAGAATAGTTGCCAAATCCATTGATATTGATGAACTAATCAAAACTTTGACTGAACTTTCTCTTTATACTTGCCGAGCAATTGCTTCTTGGACAGAATTATATGATAAAAACGGTAATGTAAAAATCAGTGCTTGCCAATACGTCGAACCTAAACATATTGCTAATCTTAATAATGAATACAATTTGCACGAATATTTTAAAAAAATAAATAAACCTCTTCTTATTGAATCAATTTATGATGACCCCGAAATATCAAAAGCAAATTGGTCTGTTTTGCCAATGGTCAAATCATTAATAGCCGTTCCACTATACGCCGGTATAGAAAAAATAGGAACTTTGATAATTCTGCATCCCGAAGAATACGGTTTGGAAATAGACGACCTCAGAGTAATGGAAGCATTCGGCGACAATATTAACGTTGCTTTGGAAAACGCAAAATTGCTCAAAGATTCAATCGAAAAAGAAAGAATAGAAAAAGAATTGAATTTAGCACGCGAAATGCAAGAAAGACTTTTACCGAATAAATTGCCTCAAATTCCAAACTATTCTATTAGTGCCTTCTCAATTCCTGCCAAAGAAGTTGGTGGCGATTACTATGACGTGATTGATTTAGGGAAAAACAAGACTTGTGTTCTTATTGGTGATGTATCAGGCAAAGGTATGACCGCTGCTTTTTATATGGCTCAACTCAAAGGGGTTGCTCTTGCTACTGCCCTAAATTCTACTAATGCTAAAGATATACTTGAGAAAATCAATGCTACTCTATACAATAAAATACTAAAGCAAATGTATATAACTTTGACTTCTTTGATAATTGAAAATAATAAAATAAATATTGCTCGTGCAGGTCATACACCTATTATTATTAAAAGGAAGGACGAAATATCAATGTTGAAACCCAAAGGATTGGGCATAGCTCTTGCAAATCAAACTATTTTTAATAATAATTTAGATGAAGAATTTATTGAATTAGAAGTCGGCGATATTGTACTTTTATTTACTGATGGTATAAGCGAATTAAGAAATGAAAATAATATTGAGTTCGGATATAAAAATTTGAAACAAATTATAGAAACAACAGTATATAATACAAGAGCTGATGAAATAGCTGATAATTTGAAAGAAAAGATAAATGATTTCAAAGGCAATAATAATGCTTTTGATGATATGACGGCTCTTGTTTTGGTTTATAATGGGAATTAATATTTAATTTGAATTTTACAAATTATTTTAGGTTTTAAAATGGAAAATGAAAACAATTTCGGGATAATAAAAAAAGAAATTCAAGATATTACGATTTTGAACCTTAGCGGTTATCTTGATGCACATACTGCACCAAGATTAGAAAATTCTATCAAGGAAATAGTTGACACTGAACATTTTAAAATAATAGTAAATTTTAAGAATCTTGACTATATTAGTAGTGCAGGCTTAGGTGTATTTATGGCTTTTGTCGAAGAAACAAGGGATAATAAAGGCGATATTAAATTAACTGAGATGAATGAAAAAGTGTTTTCTATTTTTGATTTATTAGGCTTCCCCATTCTTTTCGATATTCTAAAAACAGATTCTAATGCAATCGACAAATTTGAAAAAGGTGAACTAAGAGAAAATGTCTAATACTAAATATATTTGTGCTACAAGTGATTTCGCAGAATTAAAAAAAATCAGGGATTTTGTTAAAATGAAATCTAAGGATTTTGGGATTCCACCATATCTTATTGATAAAATGGTCTTAGCTGTTGATGAAGCTTGCACAAATATTATTAAACACTCTTTCAATGAAGATATAACAAAAGAGCTATGTATAGAAATTGATAAAGAAAAAGATAATTTTTTCGTCAGCATTTATGACAATGGAAAACCATTTGATCCAAATAATGTAAATTCACCAAATATGGATAATTATTTTAAAGAATTTAAAAAAAGCGGTTTAGGGATTTACCTTATTCGTTCTTTGATTGATGAAATTCAATATATACCTGCCAATACTAAAAACAAACATAATTTATTAAAATTAATTAAAAAAATCACTTAGAAACTATAATTAACAAATGTTAATTTTTTAGTTGCACAATTTATTTTAATTTTGTCGTCGTTAAGAATAAATAATTAGGAAAAATGAAAGCATTAATAATAATATTAGGTGTTACTCTTGGAACCTTTCTAGGATTCTACCCTTCCCTTTTTAAGCCAAAACCGACTTGGTGGAAAGTTCTTTTAATCAGTTCAGTAACATTAACAATAATCTTCGGATTATTACCACCCATAGCCGGAAATTTTGCAGATGCTTACTACTTGAATGCCAAAGGTATTAATAAAGCAATTAATGTAAAAATCTCTACAAACAATCTCACATCGACTTTTGATGAAAAAAATAATAATTGGATTATCAAAGACCAAGTTTCTGCTGAAGATTCACCAAATTTCATTATCGTTGATAATATTAAATTACCCACTGAATTTAAAACTAAAAATAGCGATATTGTAATTAAAACCAAATTTAATAAATCTAAAAACGCTTTTATGTATTATTCAACAGAATATATAAATCCATTATTAACTTTGCCTTATGTTCTTGACTTGGAAGAAAGAATTAAAATTTTGAATTTCCACGTTCCTATGGCTTGGATTGGAGTCTTAGCATATTTGCTTTCAATGATATATTCTATTCAATATTTACGTAAAAAAGATTTACATTATGATACTATCGCTTCCACATCAGCTTCGTTGGGAACAATATTTACAATATTAGCAACAGTAACCGGTATGATATGGGCTAAGTTTAATTGGGGAACTTATTGGAATTGGGATCCTCGGCAAACATCAATCTTTATTTTATTATTAATTTATTTTGCCTACTTTGCTCTTAGGTCAGCTATTGATAACGAGGAAATGAAAGCAAAGTTAAGTTCTGTTTATGCCATATTAGCATTTGTTACAGTTCCGTTTTTTGTATTTGTATTGCCAAGAATAACAAGTGGATTGCACCCTGGTTCAGCTGACGACGATAATTTAGGTCCAATTTTAAGTGGTGGTTCTAATATGCTAAATATTAACAAACAATTTATTTTCGGTTTAGCATTAGCATCATTTACAATGTTGTTTTTCTGGTTATTGAATTTGGTTTTAAGAGAGAAAAAATTAAAAGAAACTATTGAGGATTTATAAATGATTGACTTTTTAAAAGATAATTCCATATACGTAGTGTTTATTATAACTTTAGTTATTTGGTTCGGAATATCAATTTATGTTTTACTTATTGATAAAAAAATTAATAAAATTGAAATGGAAATGGAAATTTTAAAAGCTAATAAGGAAGAATAATGAAAAAGAAATATATAATCGGTATTGCAATAGCAATCATTTTTACTGTATTTGCTCTATTATCTTTCAATGATAACAGAGTTGAATATACAGATATATTAGGAGCTAAACAATCGGGAAAAACTGTTCAAATTATTGCTCAGAGAGTCGAAGACAAGGATTACAATTATGACCAATCAAAAGATTTGCTAACTTTCTATGTAGAAGATGAAAAAGGTAAAACCGCATTAGTGAAATTTGACGGAGCGCCTCCTAATAATTTTGATATTGCTCCGAGTCTTGTATTAAAAGGAAAATTTCAAAATGATTTTTTCAAAGCTACGCAAATTTTAACAAAATGCCCTTCTAAATATGAAGGTAAGGACCCAAGTCTTCACCCTAAGGGAAATTAATATATATTAAAATTATATTATATTAA
>CAZVPQ010000205.1:0-5064 GCA_964628675.1 uncultured Hyphomicrobiales bacterium
ATAATTATTTTAAAATATAAAAAAAACTTGAATAATAAAAAAATAGAGATTATTTAGGCAAAGTATCAATTCTAATACTATTTTGTTTATTTAAAATCTCATCAGCAATAGTCATAATTTCATCGATGCTATGTTTATGATAATAATCTAAAATTGAGAATATCCTTTGAGGATTATTCCAAAAGATTGTCTGAAATACAGCGGCATTTGCTAGTCCTGATGAACTCTGAATACTGTATGCTAAATGAGTAGTTAATTGATTTCTTGATTTAGTTATCTCCTTTTCACTAATTCCATTTCTTAATAATTCTTCGAGGGCATAATTGATTTCTGAATATAATCTATCCGTTTCAATTTCAGGATTATTGGCTAAAGCATAAAAAGTTAGCAAAGAGCTAAATTCTCTTTTGTCAACAAAAGCACCAACTTCAGAGGCGATTTGCAAGTTCTCAACTAAATGTTTATAAAAGTGAGAACTTCTTCCATTACCTAAAATATTTGATAGTATTTCAACTGCAAAAATATCATCACTTTTAAAGCCCTCGCAATGAAAAGCCAAAAATACAGCGGAAGTAGGAACATTATCTTTATAGGAACGTTTTTGGTTTCCATTTTGTAAGGATTTTGAAAAATTATTTCTACTTATTTCCTTTTCATATTTTGGAATAGAGCTAAAATATTTATCTATTAATTCTTTTGTTGTGTCAAGTTGTATGTCACCGCTGACAACTAAACAAGCATTTGCCGGTTGATAATACATTTTTCTGAAATACTCGGTGTCTTCAATTGTCGCATTTGCTACATCTTCTTTACTGCCGTGAACTTCCCAAGAATAAGAACATTTTTTATCAAAAGATGCCTCTGCCAATAGCTCACGCCATTTACCATAGGGAACTTCCTCGACAGTCTGATTTATTTCTTCTATTACAACACTTTTTTGATTTTCAAGAGCTTCTTCGGTTATTTTAAAATTTTTCATTCGATCTGACTCCAGCCATAAACCCAATTCTAATTGATTAGATGGCAAACTCATATAATAATTAGTCATATCATAGCTAGTGTAAGCATTATTTGAACCTCCTGCTGTTGAACAAAGTTTGTCAAATTCCCCCTTGTGTACATTGTTAGTTCCTTCGAACATTAAATGTTCAAACAAGTGAGCGAAACCTGTTTTACCTGATACTTCATCTTTTGAACCGACTTTGTAAGCAACATCTATACAAATAACCGGCACTTTATTATTGGTTATTAATACTACCCTTAATCCATTATTGAGTTTATAAGAGTCAATTTTTAGATAGTCCTTAAGATTTAATTTTCCCATTCTATTTTTTCCATTTTTCTATTTTATTTCCTCATAAATATTAATAACAAATATAAGGAAATATAATTTTGTAAGAATATTGCAAAAAAGAGATTGAATTATTAATTTTGCAAATGAGTAGATGTTTGGAGATTTTTTAAGAATGTAAAATATTAACATATTTTGTTTAAATTGAATTATTAAAATAGTGTTTAATCAATTATTAAAATATTTTTTGATATGAATAAGTTAAATATATTTCTGACAATATTTATTATTTCAATATTTTTTTTAGGAAAAATTTCGTTTGCTAAACCGGTTTTTGTTGTTACGATAAATCCGGTTGAATACATATTATCGGAAATTGTTGGAAACAAGGGGGATATAATAAGATTAGTCCCATCAGGTGCTTCTCCGCATACTTACTCTCCTAAACCGTCACAAGTATATAAATCAAGGAATAGCCAAGCTATGTTATACGTATCAAACAATTTAGATTCTTGGGTCAAATCTATTCCAGCAAATAACAAAATTGAACTGCTTAAACTTCTTCCCAATAAATATAAATTATGGTACAACAAAAGCAAAGGTATTATTGACCCTCATTTTTGGACGGATCCGATGGCGGTAAGAGCTTTATTACCGAATTTAGTTAAAATATTAATTGAAATAAACCCTGCAAATAAAGCATATTATAAACAAAAAAGCAAGATATTTTCAGATAAACTTTTAAAATTAAACAATAAAATTTCAACAATGCTTAAAGATTTAAAAAGAGAGCATATCTTTCTTTTTCATCCATCATTTAGGTATTTTCTAAAAAGATACGGTCTTAGTTATAGTGGTTCAATCGAAGAAATTCCCGGCAATGAACCAACTCCCAAAGACATTCAAAAATTAGTTAAAAAAATTAAAGTTACAGGAGCTAAAGCTATATTTTCAGAACCTCAATTACCAAAAAGACCGGCAAAAATAATAGCAGAAGCATGCAATTTAAAAATTTATTATCTTGATCCATTGGGCAATAATATGATTGAAAATTATAAGGATTTGATATTAAGCAATACGAGAGTGTTAATAAAAGCTTTAAGAAAAAAATGAAAAATATATTGATAAAATTTGATAATCTCAGTGTTAGTTATTCGAAATATTATGCTCTTGAAGATATTAACCTTGAAATCTTGGATAATAGTTTTACGGCTGTTTTGGGTCCCAATGGGGGAGGTAAAACAACCTTTTTAAAAATTATTTTGGGATTAATCAAACCGAGTTCAGGACAAATATTAATTAAAGGTAAAAAACCATCTGAATTGGCAAATAAAACAATTGGTTATGTACCACAAATAAAAACTTTGGATAGAACCTTCCCCGCATTATCTATTGAGCTTGTCATTTCAGGATTAAGAGGAAATTGGCCCTCAAAAATGAAAACCGAAGAAATAAATAAAGCCCTTTTTTCATTAAAACAAGTTGGCGCCGAACATTTAGCTAATCGTTCTTTGAGCGAGCTATCGGGTGGTGAATTACAAAGAATATTTTTGGCGAGGAGTTTTGTTCGGGAACCGGATTTATTATTACTTGATGAACCCGCGACAGGAGTAGATGCGGTCGGCGAATCTGATATTTATAATATTATTGGTGATTACAAAGCAAAAACAAATGCAACTATAATTATGGTAACCCATGATTGGGAAGCGGCTTATCATCATGCCAGCAAAGTACTTTTGCTTAATAGAAGTCAAATTTGTTTTAATGAACCTGACATTGCTTTTAAAGAAGAAAATTTGCGTAAGGCATTTAGTCATATAGGTCATTCACATACAATGGTATTCGGAGTAAAAAATCATGATTGAAATACTAAGTTTTCCATTTATGCAAAGAGCGATTATTGCCGGTATCCTTATCGGATTTATGGCTAGTTATTATGGCGTTTTTATTGTTCAAAGAAAAATGAGTTTTTTGGGTAGTGGACTTGCACATACTGCTTTTGGAGGCGTTGCATTAGCTTTGTTGTTACAAAAAGAGCCTCTTTTGATTGCTATACCATTTACAGTACTTGTTTCAATATTGATTACTTGGCTCAAAGAAAAATCTCGACTATCATTCGATACTTCTATTGGTATTTTTTTCGCGCTATCAGCCGCATTAGGAATAATATTTTTGTCTTTACGGGATAATTACTCTATTGATGCATTTACATATCTTTTCGGTTCAATATTGGCTGTTCAACCGATAGATATATATATAACTTTGATATTAACGATTTTGACAATATTTACCATATTCAAATATTGGAGCAAATGGGCTTATGCAACTTTTGATATTGAGTTAGCGGCAAGTGATCGTCTGACTGTTAATTTAGATAGTTATTTTCTTTCAATATTGTTATCTGTTGTTATTGTTATTTCTGTTAAATTAGTTGGCATAATATTAATTGCGGCATTTTTAGTGATACCCGCCGCAACGTCAAGATTGATTTCAAAAACATTTTTTAGTATGACTATATTCTCTATCATTTTTGGAATAGCGAGTGCTTTGGTCGGCTTGCTCATATCATTTTTACTTGATGTACCAAGTGGTGCGATGATAGTCATAATTCAAACAATCTTCTTTTTTTCCTGTTTATTGATAAATAAATTTCGATGATTTATATTTTCAATAATCAATATTATTCATATAGCGTATATCCTATACTCGAGTAATCTAATTAAAACGCAACTAACTTTAAGACATTTAGAGAAGTCTTTTGCCATTATATCAAATTATTTCTTTTTCTTATTGATTTTAGCTTTTTCCGTCTTCTGATTAGGAGGCAATTCTTGGAATTTCACTTTATTATTTTTAAATAATTTAGGCTTAGCTTTTATATTAGGGTTAAGCGGCATATTCATCTTATCATTAGTCGGATTTAAAATGGGTGGCGTAATTAATTTTCCGTTTTTAGCATTCTTTTTAACTGTTGGAGCAACATTTTTAATAATGGGTTTTTTCTTGCTAGGATCATCTACTCGCCCAAATCCAGAAATATCAATTTCAGGAACCTCCGAATTGTTAGTTGAATAAGTCAATCTTAAAGTATAAGGTCCAAGAACTTGAGGGTATATTATTGCTTCTAAAACATAATCGCTATCTTTTGGAATAGTATCACCAACATTTAAATTAATAGTAAAATCCGCTCCTTTTTTTTGTAAATCAGTTATAACAAAATTAGAATCAGAATAATTATTAATCACAATTTTCCCAATAGTAGTATCACCAAGAAACATCTGCCCTAAATTAAAATATTTATTAGGAAACATTTTGATTGGTTTATAAACAAATGCTTTCAATTCCAAAACACTCTGAGCATTTCTTCTATTATTTGAAGTAACGATAATTCTTTTGTCAACATTGCCTTCATAATATTTAACATTTAAAGTAACTTTCAAAACTGCAGAATCTTTAGGTGGTATATTTTTTCTACTAAGCGGTGCGGTAGTACAACCACACATCGGTTTTACTCTTGATATTTTGAGAGTATCATTACCTTTGTTATAAATTTTAATATCAGCTTTTAATGGAGAATCATTAGGAGATACTTTGCCCCAATCATAAATATTTCCGCAACCAAAAACAAGATGTGGTTTAGCAGTCAAAATAGACGTTATCATACCAAACATAATAAAAAAACTAAAAATTCTTCTCATTTACTCACCTTTTTATCTTAAATTTCAATAATTTTTGTAAATTGCTTTTTATTTTTTTTATCAAACTTATTTTAT
>CAZVPQ010000206.1:0-5052 GCA_964628675.1 uncultured Hyphomicrobiales bacterium
AAAAAAGAAAAAATAAGTTTATTTAAATTTTGGAGTTTGATATGATGCTCTTTAAGAAGCTGATTTTAAAAGCTTTAATTATCGCAATAATTGGATTTTTTTCCAATTCGCTATTGTTTGCACAACTAACACCCAATTTGGTTTTTCCAAATAACAATGACAGTTGTCTTTCGCAAAATCTTACATTCGTTTGGGATACAGTCCCCGATGCCGCGGCTTATGTAATTGAAATTTCTTCATCAAGTACTTGGACTAATCCCGATATTGATAAACAGGTGATTACTCATCCAAGTTCTACTTATAGTTTTGTGTTGCCTGATGCAAATACAACTTATTATTGGAGAGTGAGTTCTTCATTCACTAATAATCAATACTATTCGGCAACGAGGAAATTCACAACACAGGGCATTGCGCCAACACAGATTTATCCGGCTGATCAAGCTTCTTGTATTGAGTTGCAAACCACTTTTGAATGGTCCACTCTTTCGGGAGCCGATTCTTATGATTTACAAATTAGTACATCTAATACTTTTTCAGGTTTGGATTTGAAATATGATATTTCTTCCATTGCTACCGATACTTTGA
The DNA here is from genome assembly GCA_964628675.1 of uncultured Hyphomicrobiales bacterium. Lineage (GTDB taxonomy): Bacteria > Bacteroidota > Ignavibacteria > Kapaibacteriales > UBA2268 > CAZVPQ01. The sequence goes on from CAZVPQ010000206.1 coordinate 586, forward strand.
GCTCAACTTCTTATACGATAACTTTAGAAGATAATTATAGAAACTATTACTGGAGGTTAAGAACTCATTATGGTGATTGCTTGTCCGAATGGAGCGACCCTGCTATGTTTAGTACTATGCAAGCCGCACCTGAAGCCTCTATACCTGAAAATAATTCATTGGGCGTTCCTATAAATACATCTTTGAGCTGGTTGGAGATAACTCCTTCGAGTACTTATGATATTGATTTTGCTACTGATGCTAATTTCTCAAATATCATTAGTTCGTACACGGGAGTATCAGAAACTTCCACTACAATTCCGACATTGAATTATAATACTGATTATTTTTGGAGAGCAAGAACACAGATTCTTACTTGTACATCGCATTGGTCGAATACTTATAAATTCAAAACTGCTTTCCCTGCACCGAATTTAACTTCTCCTTATGACGGAAGAATTTGTTTGGCATTAACTTATAAATTTGAATGGACTTTAGTGAGCAGTTCGCAAAGTTATGAATTACAAATTGCCAAAGATGCTGATTTCTCGGATATTGTAATAGATGAATCAAGTATTTTCGATTTATATTATATTGCTGAACTTCCCGAAGGTTTGACTACTTATTTTTGGAGAGTACGTGCCAAAGATACAGGCAATAATGGGATGTGGTCGGAAGTTAGAACATTTACTACAACGGTTAGTCCTGTGGAAGCGGAAAATCCCGTTCCAAATTCAGGTGGTGTTAGTTTGAATACAGTATTCAAATGGCATTCTGTTTCAGATGACAACTTAGCTTTTTATCATTTCCAATTATCCGATAGCCCAACTTTTGCTGATACTTTGGTTGATGTAATGGGTATTGATACAAATGAATATGCAATGGTACTGACAAATAATAATACAGATTATTATTGGAGAGTTTCAGCTTCTTATTCTCAATGCGAAAACGGATTTTCAAATCCTTGGACTTTCAGAACTATTATTGCTCCACCGGTGCTTACATCTCCTGCTGATAGTAGTGAAAAATTACCATTCTCTATATTTTTTGAATGGAATGATGTTCCCGATGCAGATTCCTATGAAATTTATATTGCAACTACTCCCGATTTTTCACAATTAGTTCACGGAATGAATGCAATACCTGTTAGTGATTATTATTTAGCTGGTCTTGATCCTGATACTCGTTATTATTGGCATGTACGTGCTGTCAATCAATACGGGAAGAGTCAATTCTCAGATGCATTTACTTTTACTACAAGTACCGAGGGATCTGGTACGCCTATGATAGTATCTCCGACTCCCGGTGCTGAACAAGTTGAAACTGATATTACTTTAATATGGTCTAAAGCGAAACTTGCGGATAGATATCATTTAGTAGCCGCAACAAGTGATGATTTTAAAACTCCATTTATTGATATTGATACATTGACAGCTACTTCATATCAATTAACAGGTTTATTGAATAATACGGAATATTATTGGCATGTAAGTGCTATTAACGATAGCGGAGAAACAAGATTTTCGAACTTGGGTCATTTCAAAACCAAATTAATTGCTCCTGCTAATAAACCCGAATTATTATTGCCGATAAACAATGCTACAAATCAGGAATTAAAAGTAGTATTGCAATGGAACGGAGTAACTCATGCCACTTCTTATGATGTCCAAATTGCAAAAGATGAAGCATTCACCGATTCTGTAAATTACTCTGTTGCAAATTATAATATTCAAAAAACTGTCATATTCCCAGAGTATAATACTAAATATTTCTGGCGGGTAAGAGCGGTTAATGCTTCCGGCATAGGTCCTTGGTCAGACCCGTATAATTTGACAACAAAAGTATATGTATCGGTTAACGATGAAATTACTTCTCGTTTCACTGTACAAGCATATCCTAATCCTTTTAGCGATATTACAACGATTAAATTTACACTGCCACAAACGAATCAGGTAACAGTGAAAATATATAATTTACTTGGTGATGAAGTATCAACACTTGTTAACAAACAATTGAACTCAGGCGATTATTCTGTTCGATGGGAAGCACCGAAAAATGCAACGGGAATTTATTATTATTCCATTCAAATCGGTGAAAACAAGATGATGAAAAAACTTGTTGTAATCAAGTAATATTTCGATTTATTTTTCAAAGGGATTATCATCAATGGTAATCCCTTTTTTGTTTTAGGAGATGATTTGTATTTTAAGAAATATTATTAGCAAATTCTAAGATATTTCCTAAATACTTATCAAAATCTTATTATTTTGCAAAAGCTATTTATACTGAAAATAAATTTTTATTAATATTCTATGAGGATACTATGAAGTACTTTCTACTCGGTTTATTTGTTCTTTTATCTGTTTCGAGCTTAGCCGCCAAAGAAAACGATTCTACAAAAAGTAAATGGGACAACAAAGGCATTGTTAGTCTAAATATTAGTCAAATTGCGTTTACGGATTGGACTCAAGGTGGCGATAATGCAATTACTTATACTTTTCTGGGTGATTTTGCTTTTAATTACAAAGAAACTAAATGGAGTTTTATCAATAACCTTAAATTAGCTTATGGTCAAACAAAGATTGCTCAAGATAATTTCAAGACGAATGACAATGAATTATATCTCGAAAGTGTTTATTCACGGGATATGAATATTTGGGTTGACCCTTATATAAGCAATATTGTTAGGTCCACATTGGCGCCGGGTTATGATTATGGAGAAAATCCAAAAAAGAAAACTTCAGCATTTTTTGACCCGGGTTATATATCCCAAAGTATCGGTGTCGGTATTAACAAATCGGAAAATATAAAAACAAGACTCGGTCTTGGATTCCAAGAAACTTTTGCAAATAAGTTTACTTCTTTTGTTGACGACCCTTTAACATCTGAAATCGAAACTTTTAAATTTGAAACAGGTATCGAATCAGTAACCGATGTTCAATGGAGTTTTATGGATAATATGATGTTTAAAAGTAAATTGAGACTTTTTTCGAGTTTCAGCCATTTAGACGTTTGGGATGTTCGTTCTGATAATGTAATAAGTGCACAGGTTAATAAATATATTGTTGTTAATCTCAATGTTTTATTGATTTATGAGAAGAGCCAATCAGTTAGAACGCAGATAAAAGAAGCTTTGCAATTAGGAATTACTTATTCTTTGTTTTAAAAAAATCTTGAGGTAAAATTATGAAAAACATTCAGGTCTATTGGGAGCAATTCCTAAAACTCACAATTGCTTATATCCCTATTGTGTTATTAGCAATAGCCACACTAATTATCGGATTATTTATTATTAAAAAAATAGTAAAATTATCTGACAAGCTAATGCAAAAGAGAGAAATTGAAGCTTCATTGATGGGCTTTTTATCTTCTTTGATATCTATAGTACTTAAAACCTTATTAATAATAAGTGTTGTTTCAATGGTGGGTATTGAAACTTCTTCCTTTATAGCAATTCTCGCATCAGCCGGTTTTGCTATCGGAATGGCTTTGCAAGGGAGTCTCGGAAATTTTGCCGGTGGAGTACTGATTTTATTTTTCAAACCATATAAAGTTGGTGATTTTATAGAATCGCAAGGATATACGGGAGTAGTTCAATCAATCCAGATTTTCAACACAATAATTCTCACTCCGGATAATAAAAGAATTATTCTTCCTAATGCACCAATATCTAACGGAGCTATTATAAACTATACTTCTGAATCAATAAGAAGAGTAGATTTCAGCTTTGGTATAGGATATGAAGATGATATTGACATAGCCAAGGCTGTTATTCAAAATATAGTCAGCAATCATAACAAAGTATTAAAAGAGCCAAGCCCAATGGTAGCTGTTGGAGAACTTGGTGACAGTTCGGTCAATATTACGGTACGAGTTTGGACAAAAACGGAAGATTATTGGGACGTATTCTTTAATTTAAACGAAACTGTGAAAAAAGAATTTGATTCAAACGATATAACTATTCCTTATCCGCAAACAGATGTGCATATACACAAGGATTAGTGTAAAGATATGCCTCGACTACATCTTTATGACTGGATAAAAAGCTAAGGAAGACTTCAAAAATGTTCCCCCTGAGGGGAGTTAAGTATATAATCGCTATGCGAAAAAAAAAATATTTATCTCGTAGAGATGATATATTCATCAAAACATAAGCCATAGCTACACAATTCAGATGTTGTTTAATCTTTGCTACCAATGTTACATTCCTACAGAAATTTTTGAAAATTAAATCATTGGAAATTGGAGTTTGCCCTTGAAATTCTGAATTTAATTGTCATCCTCAATGGAGTTTACGAAACCAGTTCGGAACAGAAAAGAATCTCCTATTCAACACTGCACACAATAAAATTCTGAATTGAAAGAAAATATGTCATTACAACGCAATTCTAACATTTAAATGAACTGATAGCTATAAATATTCCGCAACTACGTTGCTAATACTTAAAAAAACAAAAATATTAATTCAACATTCATAATTCAGCATTG
>CAZVPQ010000207.1:0-5043 GCA_964628675.1 uncultured Hyphomicrobiales bacterium
GGGATGAGAAATATTAGTTTAGGTGCAGATTTTACAAAGAAGAAAGATGAAATTGTTATTATTTCTTGGCTTAGACCAGAAAAATACCCTAATACTCCTTTTAATAAAAATAATTTTAAAAAATTGATATATCTTTCTTTGCCCGATCCATATAATTATATAGAAGAATTTCAAACTTTATCTGGAATTACAGGATGTTTAGTGAATTGGAATGAGTCAATGAGGGATTATGGGGTGAGTATTGGAGATGATACAGCTTATTTTGAAATTACAAAATATTATTTAAGAAAAAGAGGAATGGTTGAAGTTTACTATGGTTCGCATCCCACTCCCTATTCAACAAAAATCTTTAACACAATGATTAAAACCTTTGATTATATTAAATAAAAACAACCCAATTATGTCTAAAAAAACAATTACAATAATTTTAATAAGTATATTTTTATTTAGTATGCTTAATGCCGCACCCGTCAAAAGGGTGTTATTAGAGCAGCATACAGGTGCTTGGTGTGGTTGGTGCCCTGACGGTTCTTACAGGATGGATCAAATTTTAGAAGAATATCCTAATCAAGTCATAGGTGTGAAAATTCATAATGGCGACAATATGGTTATTCCCGAGCAAGCTATTCTTGCACATGCAATGGGATTGACTGGCTTCCCAACAGGAACTGTTGATAGAATTATTTGGAATGTCGGAGGACAAGGCGCTATATTTTTAGATAGAGGTGCTTGGAAACAAGCTTGTGAAATTTCGATGCAAGATGCTCCTAAAGTTGAAGTTGGTTTAATTTGGTCATATAATTCAGGAACTAATGAAATAAATGCTACTTTAACTTCTAAAACTTTGGAATCAATTTCAGGAGATATTCGTGTAAATGTATATGTTGTTGAAAATGGTGTGCATGATGTTGGCACAGGATGGGACCAACATAATTATCTGAGCGGTAGACAAGGATTCGAAGACAATCCTTATTATAACGAACCAAGTCTTATAGTTGGTTACTTGCACGAAAGAGTTGTTCGCAAAATGCTTGGCGGAGCTTGGGGTATTCAAGGGGTTATCCCATCTGACCCCGGCATAGGAACATCTTATACTCATGATTTTTCTGTACAAGCTGATCCTGTTTGGGATATGGACAGTGTTTTTTTAGTAGGTATGGTTCAGATGTATGATGCCGGTACTTATAATTATAAAATTCTAAACTCTGTTGTCGGTATAAATGGAGTTCCATCATCTGAACTAACAAGTTCAGATGGGAAAATCCAATTAGCAACAAACAATCAAACAACTGAAAAGGCTTTTTCATTAAAAAATATTTCCGATGAAAAAGTTACTTTTAAAATCAATCTTGAAACTTCAACCAGAACACCCTCTGAATGGGAATATTCTATTGTTGTCGGTGGAAATGGCATAATGAAAAAAAACCACGATAAAACTTTGGCTTCTGAAATTAGTTTAGATCCGGGTGCATCAACATCTATCAAATTGCAATTTAATACCGGTTCTAAAATTGGCATCGGTGATATTAATATGACTATTTACAATCAAAATGATCCGAGCGGGCAAAAAAGCTTTGGTACTATGACTGCCTTGTCAAAGGATGTTGAGAATATAGAAGTTGAAGATTATGCTGATGCTAAATATTCAATTAAAACTCAGATGACAACAGATGGTTTTAATGATGTAGTTGGTATTTTGGGCGATGAATTTGCTGAAGTATCTTCACAATTAAATAAAGTTTCAACAGTTGTTTGGAATTGTGGTGAAAAAGGCACAATTAGTGCTTCTGAAGGATCTGCAATTTCAGCCGCTATTAGTGATGGTATAAATACAATGATTTCCGGTGGTATTTTTGTACATACGATTAAAGATAATGCATCTTCATTATTATCTTATATTGGTGTTCAGTATAATAAACCTTGTTTCCAAGGCTATAGTGATGGCAATATTAATTTGATGGGATATGACGGAGACCCAATCAGCAATGGTTTCAAACAACCCTGCAAATTAATTTATGCATTAACTCCTTCACTAACTGCTGTTGGACAGAATGCACACCCATTTTTAAAACATCAATATGCTGATACCGTTGTTGCGATTCGTTCAACACTTGCAGATGCTAAAGTAATCTTCTTAGGAATTAATCCTTATCTTATTACCAGCACGCCTGCAAGAAATGATTTAATTGCAAAATGTTTAAATTGGCTTAGTGGGGGACTCCCATCAATAGCTTGTGCATCTTCGATTGATTTTGATGATACGGAAGCAGGAGACATATCCGAGTCAACTCTAACAATTGAAAACAAAGGTAAAAGCGATATGATTGTTACTGATGTTGAAGTTGAATATGAACACCAGTCAAACTTTTTAATCAAAGGAGACAAGAACTTTACTATTCCTGCTGGCTCTACTTATGATTTAATTGTTCAATTCAAACCTTCTTATGCAATTGATTATACTTCTTGGTTGAAAATCCATTCAAATGCTGAAAACGAACCGTCCAAAACAGTTGATTTGTCTGGAAAAGGAATTGCCGCAAGTGCAGGTCCTAATCTTACTTTAAGCTCATCAGAATTAAATTTCCCTGATACTGATGTTGACGGTACTGCGCCAATGAATTTAATGATTAATAATACCGGCAACGAAACATTAAATATTACAAATATTGCTGTTCCTGCGGCTTATGCAACTGCATTTACAATCAATCCTACAACAGCTACGATTGAAGCCGGCGGTCACGAAACTATTGTAATTACTTTTGCACCATCAGAAGCTAAGACTTACTCAACAAAAATGACGATTACTTCAAATTCAAAAGGCGGGACAGTACAAGTCAATTTGAATGCCAACGGTACTGTTGGTGTTGAGAACAATCAAATTAGTGAGCCAACGTTGAATCTAACCGCAGTTCCTAATCCAATTAGTGATAAATCAAAAATCAGATTGACTTTGAACGGAAATAATTCTGAGCAAGTTAAAATTACATTAGTTGATATAAACGGAAGACAAGTTAAATCAATTGCAAACGCAAATTATAGTGCGGGAACTTATGAATTTGATTTTAATTCATCTAATTTATCCTCAGGAACTTATTATTTAGTCGCAAAGACTAATAATAATTCAACTCAGATTCCAATTGTTATTGTTAAATAATAATCTTGTGAATATGTTTTTAAAAGGCGGGCAGTTGTCCGCCTTTTTTATTTAAATTAAACAAACAAATCAATAACAAAGAAGATTATATTGATTGGAAAAATTCAAATAGTGAATTACAGGGAATTCGTAAATGAAATTAAATAAAGGACATTGATTTTATTCGGAATATTTTTGACGACGCAAATCTAAATAAAAAACGGTTTTTTTTAGTTATAATTCTTTATTGTATTTTCTGCTGAAAAAACTAAAAACTTTAATTATCTATGTTTGATAAAAAATAATCAATATATTTGTAGCTTAATATATTGAAATATTGAATAAAATAATTAGTTCATTTGGAGTAACAAAATGAATGTAAAAACTAAAAAAGAAATTGAAAAAATTAATCACGTCAGAAATAGCAAAATCCTCAAAGAGCTTTTGGATAAAGATGTTTCGCTGATTTTTGATGACCCTCTTGAAAATGACTTGGTCTTAAATATGGGACCACAGCACCCGGCTACTCATGGGGTTTTGCGTTGCTTATTGAGACTTGACGGTGAAAATATTATCAAATGTGTCCCCGAATTGGGATATTTGCATCGCGGTTACGAAAAGTTAGCGGAAAATATGACTTATCACGATTTTATTCCTTTTACCGATAGAAATGATTATCTTGCCCCATTGTCGAATAATGTAGGAATCGCTTTGGCTATTGACAACTCTTTGGGTATTGAAGCACCTCCAAGGGCACAATGGATACGGACATTAGTTTCCGAGTTGGCAAGAATTTCTTCTCATCTGATGGCTATGGGTTCGACTTGCTTAGATGTTGGTGCTGTAACAATGTTGCTTTGGACTTTCACGGAAAGAGAAAAGCTTTATGATATTATTGAGTTAATCACCGGCGCCCGTTTCACTACGAGTTATACGAGGATTGGAGGAGTGGCTCATGACATTGATGATGAAACTATAGCAAAATTGCGAGCTTGGATAGACCAATTTCCGGGTGAGTTAAAATATTTTGGAAAATTAGTTCATAAAAATAGAATTTTTGTTGATAGAATCGCAGGTATTGGAATTATTGAGCCTGAGAAATGTTTAAAACTTGGCTTAACCGGTCCAACTCTCAGAGGTTCCGGAGTTCCGAGGGATTTGAGAAGAGATGAACCCTATTTGGTTTATGACCAATTGGATTTTGATGTTATCACTTATCCCGATTGCGATGTATGGTCTCGATATATGGTGAGAGTTCAAGAAATGAAAGAAAGTTTGAAAATGCTTATACAAATTCTTGATAAAATGCCGAAAGGACCTGTTAAACTTCACGAACCCAAAAAAGTCTTGCCACATAAAAAAGACGTTTATACTAAAATGGAAGATTTGATTAATGATTTTATGCTGACTAATTATGGTGCTATGCCCGAACCGGGAGAAACTTATACAGCAATCGAAGGTCCCAAAGGTGAATTAGGTTATTTTATAGTTTCCGACGGAACGGGTAATCCTTGGAAATTAAAAATACGTTCTTCATCAGCCGCTAATTTGCAAGGGCTTGCTACAATGGCTGAAGGTTCTATGATTGCCGATGTTGTTGCTATAATTGGCTCTATTGACCCGATTATGGGCGAAGCGGATAAGTAGTGAAGAGTAAAGAATCTCTTCTTTACAATGTAATAAGGTCATTCTGAACGTAGTTTCCGAAACCAGTTCGGAACAGGAAAGAATTTCTTTTTTACAATGTAATAATGTCATTCTGAACGAAGTGAAGAATCTCTTCTTTGTAGCGTAATACGGAATAAAGAAAAGAAATAAGATTGTTCATTATAATAAAAGTGACAAAATAAATGTAATAATGTCATCGTATGTTAGTATTTAATAAAAAGTAAGATCGAATTAACTAAAAA
>CAZVPQ010000208.1:0-5037 GCA_964628675.1 uncultured Hyphomicrobiales bacterium
TTTTTGTTTGAAGAAGTTTTGATAATTAAATCTATCATATCGGCATTTTTTTCAGTAGGATAAATTGGGTATTGGGGGTCTTTAAATTCCCAAATATCTTGAACTCTTTTCCCTTCCCTCTCATCAAAATATATTTTTTTCCTCGGATTACCATTTGAAGACCATTCAATCAAACCATCTTTATCCCATTGTTCCATAGTTTTAATATTGGTCCTCCAATGACGACCTATCGGAGGTTCGATTCCTTTAAAGTTTTTGGAAGAATTTCCATTAATAGTCTCGCCGGGGGCATGCAAAGGTACAGTTGTAAATCTTCTACCGTTATTATCGATTTTAGGAAATAATTTTTTTAAATCTTCATTACTATAATCAGTATAAGGCTCGTTCCAGATTGCATTTTTAGTTTTTGTATAAAATAAAATCATATCTTTAATATTGCCATAGCCAAGTCTTTTAAAGTTTTTAGGATTTGTTTTGATACGTGTTATGTCATTTCTGAAATTATTAATACCAAAAACTTCATCCATAATGATTTTTAAATAATGCCCGATTTTATAATCCGTATGTAAATAAATTGAACCTTCCTCGGAGAGTAATTCTTTGATTAATAGAAGACGTTCTCTAATAAATTCAAGGAAATCACTACCAAGCAATTTGTCGGAATAAGCAATATCCCCTTTTTTTGAATTACTAATTGTTGATGCCCTGCCATTTGTTATAGTGAAATTATTATTTGTACCAAATGGGGGGTCAATATAAACAAGGTCGATTTTTCCACTAAGATTAAAGTCAAAAATTAATGATTTTAATCCTATTAAATTATCACTATTTATTAATAAATTATCTGATTCAGCTTTATTGTTATCATAAATTATATTATAATCAAAAATTGATTCAAATACTTCTTGATAATTTTTTTTATTTTTGTATTCTAATTTCATAATTATATCTGATATAAGAATTCACGTAAAACCAAACTACTCATAATATTGTAATTTTTATATTTATTAATTAAGCTATCATACATTTTATTTTTCCCTTTAATATATAAAACTCCATCAAGAATAGCAATAATTATTGCCTTAACATTTCTAGATTTCAAAGTGGCAATTGCATCATTAAATTGAGCATTTTGATGACCCCCGAAATCCGTAAGAAACTTTGCTTCACCAATGATATATTTTCCATTAAATCGTGCTAAAAAATCCAGACCTTTATTATGAGTATAATTCAATTCTGATTTAGTAAATTCCATCATTTCTTTGTCGCTTGCATCTAAAATTGCATCTTTATTATCAGAACTGAATTTTTTTAAACTAATAGGTTTAATACCTAATGCCTTACTATTTACCCAATTTTTGAACATATGACCAATTTGTCTATTAGTTTCCTTTGGCTCTGAGCAATTAATAAACATTTTATCAAGTCCTAAATCATAAAGTCGTCCAGCGATCCTATTGACTGTTTTGGGATTTCTATATATTGCCGTTTTATCTCTTTTTAAAAATGCAATATAGCTATCTTTTATTGGAAATAAATCTAATTTTAAAAGTTCTTGAATTAATAAAACATTATCTTGCTTGTTAAATGCAAGTTCAATTTTCTTCCATTGCAATTTATCAATATCTCTAATACCTTCAGGAATTGTTGGATACACTTGGAACAAATCGTCCAAATAAGACCTTTGATTTGCGTATTCAATACTTAGTTCAGTCCAGTAATTCATCAATTACCCTTATTTATTTTCTTTTAACTTTTAATTCAAATTTATCAAAACCAATTATTTTTACTTCATCATCTTTTGAAATATTTTCATCGGAATATGCTTTCCAAATTTCTCCATGTACTTTTACATCTCCTTTTTTATCATCAAAAGTTGTAATTGCTTTGCCTATTTCACCAATCATAGCTTCTTTGCCGCTTGTAATCTTTTTTGATTGAGCTTTTATTCCTATCACGGCAATGGCAATGAAAAATAGGGCTGTAAAAATAGCGGCTGTAATTATTAATGTCATAGATATCCTCACAAATTCAAATTCAGACTCATTTTTAATTAACATTATCGAACCTAAAAGGAAGCTGATTATTCCTCCAATAGTTAATAGACCGTAACTCGTAACTTTTATTTCAACTATAAACAAAATAATAGCTAAAATGATTAACGCAAGACCTGCGTAATTTATTGGAAGCATTTGCATAGAATATCCCGCAAGTATAATAGATATGCCTCCGACAACACCGGGGAATATCGCCCCCGGATGATAAAGCTCAAGAATAATTCCATAAATACCAATCAACATAAAAATATAAGCAATATTAGGATTGCTTATCAAAGCCAGCAGTTTCATTCTCCAACTTTGCTCGTAATCAATAACTTGTGGATTGTTGGTATTGATTTGAACGGAATTATTTTCTATTTCGACATTCATTCCGTTAATGGCTTTTAGGACTGAATCCAAATCAGGGCAAATAAAATCAATAGCACCATTAGCAAGAGCTTCGTTTTCTGTTGCGGAAATACTTTTTCTAACTGTAAGTTCTGCCCATTTTACATTTCGTTTTCTTTTTTGAGCAATACTTCGAATAAATGCGGAGGCGTCATTTGTAATCTTTTCAGTCATTACCGAATTAGTATCGCTGCCACCACCGATAGTTACCGGATGTGCGGCACCTATATTTGTTCCGGGAGCCATAATAGCAATATTAGCGGCGAGAGTAATGAAAACTCCTGCTGAACCTGCTCTTGAACCTCCGGGAGCTATATAAACAACAATAGGAACTTTTGAAGCTAATATATCTTTTACAATAGTTCGGGTTGCTTCCAAAAGCCCGCCGGGAGTATTCATTTGAATTATCAGAACACCTGCTTTTTCTTTTTCGGCTTTTTCAATACCAGATTGTAAATATTCAACCGTTGCAGGTCCGATTCCACCATCGATATTAATCTTTATGATTTTTGAAGCAAAAGCAGGATTAGAGCAAATAATTAGAATAAGCAATAATATGTATTTTATTTTGTTCATTTTAAAATAATTAGTAAAATCAATAAAATGATTTAATAATTACAATATATGAAAAATAATCATTCTTTACAATAAATTATAAAAAGTAAAAAGCTCTTTTCAAAAATAATTAGTCATTTTCAATGGATTATTATTTAACACAATTTTTCAAAAATATTCTTCCAATTCAGAATTCATAATCTTTTCTTCCTATTACAACTTTATAAACATTCAACTAATATACAATTCTCTTAGATTAATTTTACTCAACGAGTAACCTTCAACCATTCGGCAAATAAAACATCTGAAACATAGAATTTCCCGTCTTCTTTGTATAATGCCTCTTTATCAACAAGTACATCTAAAGCGGAACTTACAGTACTTGCAGAACCAAGTTGATATGTATTTAAAAAGTAAGCTCCTGTGGGTTTGTCAATACCAGATTCTTTTGCGATAGCTTGAAGAATTTTATATTGATTTTTAGTTAATAAATTACAATAGTTAATATAATAGCTTTCTTTCTCTTCTACCATATTTTTTAATACAGTATTTAATATTTTTTCATCAATATTTTTTTCGCCTAAATTAAATAAGTTACGGCAAATCAATTGAACGAAATATGTAATTCCTCGTGAAAAATTATAAATATTATCAATAACTGTTGAGTCAATTTGGTATTTATGCTTCGAAAAAAACTTGATAATAAATTCAGTATATATTTGCTTGTCTATTGGTTTCAATTCCATAAAGCTTGTGCTTTGATAAAAGGGACGTGAATTTGAAGCGAACATACTTAGCATCATATTTTTCTTGCTACCGGAGAAGAGAAATGATGTATTATTCATAAATTGAATTTTTGACCTAAGCAATGCCTCTGTGTTTTGCTCAGGATAATTAACAATCTGTTGAAATTCGTCAATAGCAATAAAATATTTGTCTTTAGAATTTCCAATATAATCAAGTAATTTTTCAAGGTCATATTGGACAGCTTCGGGTCTTGCTAATTTCAATTCAAAGCTAATATTGCCGGATATAGCATCTGTTGAAACAACAGGAACAAAAGCACTAAAAAGATTTTTTGCAGTATTTAATAATTTCTTTGAAAAAGGCATTGCTTGATTGAGAAAAGCTCTACCGAACTCATTAACAAAATCTTGCAAGTTTCTTGTCATCATTATATCAAAATACATACATTTGATTTTTTCTTTCTTTTTAATCTGATTAATACTATGATAAATAAGCCCTGTTTTACCCATTCTTCTTAAAGAAAAAAGAGTTGTATTAGAAGAGCCAATAGCATCTTTCATCAATTTATCAGTTTCTTGTTCCCGATTACAAAAGTATTCGGGAGAAACATATCCGCTTGTAATGAATGGATTCTGTATTTTCATTTTTCTACCTCTTTACGATATTTTCGTAATGTAATTTTCGTAAATATAACATTGAATTTTGAAAAAAACAAATATATTCCGAAAATATCGTAACGAATATAACGTAATAATAAAATAATTTTAAAAAAGTTTTGGTAGATTAAATAAAACTAATTATTTTTGTATTCTTTATTTTATATAAAGGTCCCGTCGACTAATGGTTAGGTCACCAGCCTTTCACGCTGGCAGTAGGGGTTCGAATCCCCTCGGGATCACTGATACAGAGAATTATTTGTTCACAATTTTACACCAAACACTAACAAAAACAAAAAATGAAATACTTGTTCGCGGTGTTTTGCTTGATGAAAAAATACGACTCACCGGAAAATTTGATAAACTGGAATGCTTGGATGAAAAGTGTCATTTAGTTAATGTGGTTGATTACAAAACCGGTAGAACAAGAAGCAGAAATGAAATAGAAGGAAAAACAAAAAGCGCAAAAACCAAATCTGGAAGTGGCGGTTATAAAAGACAACTTGTTTTTTATAAACTCCTTTTGGATAATTATGCTGACGGCTCCTACAAAATGAACAAAGGTATTTTAGACTTCATTGAACCAAACAAAAGTGGTAAATATAAAAAAGAAAAATTTTTAATAACTGAAG
>CAZVPQ010000209.1:0-4996 GCA_964628675.1 uncultured Hyphomicrobiales bacterium
AAGCGAAAAGGTCTCAAATAAAATCATATTTTTATAAATTATATTATTATTATAATTTTTGTTTTATTTTCCTGACCTAGCTTACTAAACCATTCAGATATTATTATTTCCAATCCAAGTAATCAACTATTGTTAAAGCAACTTAATAAAAAATATTTAAATCCTACATTTTTTTTTCATAAACTTACCAGAAAAGGAAATACTTTAGAAAAAAAACACTAACACAATATTCATAGAATTTTATCCAAAGAGCTTATCAAGTCATTTTCAAATTGGAACAATTATTTGAAATATTTATGGAAAAATTAAAAAATAATTTGCTTATATAATTTTATTCATTTAATTTGAATTGCGTGCACAAACGTATAATATTTATGTTTTACAAATTGAATAATCGTAATGAAAAGATATTATTTACTTCTCATCGCAATATTATTTTTTTCTTCTGTCCAACTTTCTTTTGCAAGGTTTGAGAATGCCGGTATTACTATTGTCTTGACTAATAAAGACGGTAGCCCGCTTTCGAATCTTAAATTCAAACTTCTAAAATCGGACGGCACTTTGTTTGCTAACGGGAAAACGAATAGTAAAGGTGAATTTAGGACGAAATTACTGAAAGGACAATCATTTATTGTGCTTTTTGAAAAAGAAAACAATGAATTCCGTTTTACACTTGATGTACCTAATAAACCCGGACCGCATTCATATAAATTTACTTTTAAAGTTTTTTTAAAAGCTACAAGCCAATCGGTTTTTAATTTAAATTCAAGTGATGCAAAGCAAGGAGACCCTACAGTTTGTATAACAACTATTAAAATTCGTGATGAAGGCGGTATGGCTTTGCCTTATCAACATTTTGATATAAAATCAAGAATTGGTTCATATAACAAACAAACTGAGACTGATTCAACCGGAATTAAAAAATTAAATCTGAAAAAGGGGAGAACTTATGACTTGGTTTGCGAAATTGAAGGTCATAAATTTATGACGAATTTTAAAACATCACCCGATGCAGATATTTTAGATTTTGTTTTTGAAATCAATTTTGCACAAGTTACGCTTACGTCTTATGATACCGCCTCTTTGGATTTGAATGAGAAAAACAGAGAAAAATTAAAAACAATTGTAAAAGTTATTAATCAAAAACAAGAATTGGTCAATGATGCAGAGGTTGTAATAGAGGAGTCCAATAAACGGATTTTTTCTGCTATTACCGAAGAGGGACAGGTTCAAACTTTGCTTAATGTTGTTAAAGCTTATGAAGTTTATGTCAGAAAATATGGCAGAACATATAAATTTGAAATGCTACTGCCGAGAGATGAAAATATAAAAGAATATACATTCATTGCAAATGTAGATTTTGAGTTTAAACCACTGAGAAAATTTACGCTGAAAGTATATTTTGATACGGGTAAATATAGTTTAAGAAAGAAATCCTTTCCGGAATTACAGAAATTTTATGAAACTTTATTCAACTTCCCAAAAATGATTGTTGAAATTGGCGGTCATACGGATTCAAGAGGCAGAGCAAGTAATAATCAAAAATTGTCGGAGAAAAGAGCTTTGTCCGTTCGCAGATGGCTGATTAAAAAAGGAATCGACCCTGACAGATTGAAATACAAAGGTTACGGAGAAACTCAACCCGTTGCAACAAATAAAACTGCCCCCGGTAGGCAATTAAATCGTAGAATAGAAGTAAGTGTTTTAGCTGAGTAATTAAGGATGCATAAATGGAAATCGTATATTTGATAATCGGATTGATAATAGGTTTTGTTGTAGCTTGGCTTTTGCTCAAAAATAAATTTTTAAGTGAAAAAGGCATTCCTAAATCAGAATTTGAAAAAGTCCAATCACAAATTATTGCTCTGGAAAAAGAAAAAGAAATATTGGAAAATAATTTGGTTAATGAGAAAACAAATGCTGATGAAAAAATTCAAAGTTATATAAATGAATTAGACGAACTCAAACAAGATTTGCATCAAAAAAGTCAGGCATATTTAGAAGTGAGCAATTCTCTTTCCGCACGTCAGGAAGAATTAAAGCAACTAAATATTAAAATTGAAGAGCAAAAATCCGAAATTGATGAAATTCAAAAGAAGTTCACAATGGAATTTGAAAATTTAGCTAATAAGATTTTTGAAGATAAAAGCCGAAAATTCACCGAACAAAACAAAGTAAATTTGGACGGTATTTTAAAACCTTTAAGCGAAAAAATCAAAGATTTTGAAAAGAAAGTTAGTGAAACTTATGATTATGAAGCTCGTCAAAGAGCCTCTTTGCAGGGTGAAATCAAACAATTGGTTGAGTTGAATAACAAAGTTAGTAAAGATGCCGAAAATCTTACAAAAGCATTAAAAGGAGATTCCAAAACTCAAGGTGATTGGGGGGAAGTAATTTTGGAAAATATTCTCGAACGCTCCGGTTTGGCTAAAGATAGAGAATATTTTATTCAAAAATCTTTTAAAAATGAATTAGGTAAATATGTTCGTCCTGATGTTATAATTAAATTCTCCGAAGGAAGAAATTTAGTTGTCGATTCCAAAGTTTCTTTGACTGCTTATGAAAAGTATTTCAATTCTGAAGAACAAGATTTGAAAGAGAAATATTTAAAAGAGCATATCGGTTCAATCAAAAAGCATGTGGAAGAATTATATACTAAGGATTATCAGAATTTGTATGAGTTGGAGAGTCTTGATTTTGTTATTATGTTTATTCCGGTCGAACCTGCGTATTTACTTGCCATCAATCAAGATAACGATTTATGGAATTATGCTTATGAAAAACGGGTATTGTTGATAAGTCCGACTAATTTAATAGCAATTTTAAAAATGGTGGAAAGTCTTTGGCAAAAAGAGTATCAAAATCGGAATGCTTTGGAAATTGCTAAAAAAAGCGGTGATTTATACGATAAATTTGTCAATTTTGTTAAGGATTTACAAGATATAGGCAAGAAGATTGATGATTCACAAAAAGCTTATAACAATGCGATGAATAAATTACAAACGGGTAGAGGAAATTTGATAAATAGGGCAGAAGCTATCAGGAAAATGGGTGCTAAGACAAAGAAAAAATTACCTGCCTCAATGATAAAAGAAATTGAACAGAATAATAATGATAATGATACTTTATTTTATATTGAAAATGATTGATGCAGTAGGATAATATAAATTTTATCTTAAAACATAAATCCGAAACCTATTCCAGCCCCTATTTTGGTTACTCTTTCAATTTGTGGATAAACTATTGTTTTGTCCTGAGTAATTTCTTTTCTGTCTTCAAAAAACTTATATCCGAGGTCAAAACTAAAAACCAATCTCTTATAATAATATTCACAAGCTAAGCCTACACCTGTATTATAAGAATGATTTATAATTTTGAATTAATTGCAAGTAATTGAATATTTTAAAATTGTTTCTCTGAAATTTATTATCTTTGCTGAATTCATTTTTCATTGCAAGATTTATTAAAATATTCAGGAGTTTAGTTTGGTAAAAAAGATAAAAGAGAAAATAAAATATCCACGTTCATTTTGGATTGCAAACTATGTAGAACTTTTTGAGCGAGCGGCGTTTTACGGTATGTTTATTACAATGTCAATTTATTTAACTGATGTAGTTGGGTTTAATGATATTTGGGCTGGAATAGTCGGAGGTATTTTTGTTGCAGGAATTTATTTTTTACCAATGTTTAGCGGTGCTTATGCCGATAAAATCGGTTTTAAAAAAGCATTGATATTGGCTTTTACTTTACTATCCATAGGATATTTTACTCTTGCGGCATTCCCGCAGAAAATCCCTGTTGTAATAGCATTACTTGTGTTTTTAATGTTAGGCAGTTCATTTATTAAATCTGTAATAACGGGTACGGTTGCAAAAAGTTCGACAGAATCAAATAGAGCAAAAGCTTTTTCTATTTTTTATGGCATGGTGAATATTGGTGCATTCACAGGTAAATTGATTGCGAAACCGATTAGAACAGGTATAGATTTAGGACCTTTAGGCAATTTCTCATTGGGTTTGCAATACGTAGGATATTATTCTGCGGCAATGACTTTGATAGCATTAATTATTGTTTTTCTGATTTTTAAAAATGTAGATACAACGGGTGAAGGCAAATCAATCAAAGAAGTTTGGATCGGATTGAAAAAAGTATTAACAAATTTCCGCTTATTAGCTTTGATATTAATTGTTTCCGGTTTTTGGTTAATACAACATCAAATGTATGCTTCTATGCCAAAATATATTATCAGAATGATTGGACCGGACGCCGCACCTGAATGGTACGCGAATATTAATCCTTTGATGGTAATGGTATTTGTGATGTTTGTTACAAGATTGATGAGAAAGAAAAAAGCAATAACGTCTATGACTTTGGGAATGTTTATTATGCCTTTATCTGTTTTCTTTATGTCTGCCGGCAATTTACTCGAAACATATACCGGTAGTGCTATTTCGATATTTGGATTGTTTTCTATGCATCCGATTGCAGTAATGATGGTATTGGGTATAGCTTTTCAAGGTTTTGCCGAGTGTTTTATTTCACCTCGTTATCTGGAGTATTTTTCATTGCAAGCACCCAAAGGAGAAGAAGGTCTATATTTAGGATTTTCACATTTGCATTCTTTTTTCGCAAATCTTGTAGGTTTTGTTATGTCGGGATTTCTTTTAGACGCTTTTTGCCCGGACCCGCATAGGGCTGATTTAGTGGGATTGTCTCCCGAGCAATTAGCGACACATTATCAGCATGCTCCATATATTTGGTATATCTTTGCGGCAATTGGGTTTTTATCGGCACTATCGCTATTGATTTATGCGAAAGTCGTAAGTCATATTGACTCGAAAAAAAATCTTAATGCTGAATTGATACATTAATAGAAAGTTTATAAAATTGAAAGAAGTTTTTATTCGTGAATTAGTGGCAATTCTTTTGTAATTATGTATTAGCAACGTAGTTGCGAAATGTTTGTAGCCCAATATTTTTAATTGGTCATTGAGCG
>CAZVPQ010000210.1:0-4995 GCA_964628675.1 uncultured Hyphomicrobiales bacterium
TAAAGATTTTACTAATCTTCAAATTCCCGATAATGAAATTCAAAACAGATATAATTTAAAAGAAAATCAAAAATTCAAAATTAACAAGAGTAGGGAAATTTTAAGCAAGCAATCAAATGATGAATCAGAAAAAGAATATTGTAAAATATCATACAGACCTTTTGACACAAGATATTTATTCTATAATGACAATCTTATTGAAAGAATGAGAAAAAACATTATGATTAATATGCAGGAAGAGAATATTGCGCTAATTTCCGTAAGGCAAGTTGCCGAGAAAATATTTAACCACTGTTTTGTAAGTGAAAATATTATTGAAAGTAGAATGACTCTCAGTAATAAAGGTATCGCATATTTCTATCCTCTTTATATTTTATCAAACGGCGAAGAAAGAATGTTTTTCGGAGTTAAAGAACCTGATATTCATTATGGGGATAATTACACTGCAAGCGGTTTGAGAAAAAAAGAGAATTTTAATCCTGATTTCAGATTATTCATTAATAAAAAATATAAAGAGATAAAAACACCGGAGCAAATTCTCGCTTATATTTATGCCGTATTGCACAGTCCGACTTACAGAACAAAGTATATAGATTTCTTGAAAATTGATTTTCCTAAAATACCGTTTACTAATGAAGAAGCAATATTTGATGAGCTTTCTCAAATTGGTAACGAACTAATTCAGCATCACTTATTGAAAAAAAGTTATTCAAATTCGATTTGCCGTTTCTCCGGTAATGGAGAAGACACAAAAGTAAGCAAAGTTGAATATAAAAATGAAAAACTATGGATTAATGAATCCCGCTTTTTTGAAAACATACCGGAAACAATATGGAATTATTACATCGGTGGTTATCAAGTATTAGACAAATGGTTGAAAGAAAGAAAAAGACATAATTTAGAACTCTCAGGAGACGATATTCGACATTTCATTCAAATTGTTAACGTAATTGACAAAACTATCGAAATAATGCAAGAAATTGATAATAAAACTAAAGAGTGGATTTAAAAAATTAGAAGCAAATTTGAACTAAACCATTAATAGTTGTTTTTCTTCTTTTGTTAATGTTTCTAAATACAAACCGATAGCTTCCTTTAAATTTTTCTCTGTTTCTTCATAAGTTTCACCTTGTGTTTGACAACCATTTAACTCAGGGCAAAAACCAAAATAGCCATTGCTATCATGTTCAATAATCATTGTAAATTTCCCGGTCATTTTTTATCCCGTTTTTAATATATTTTAAAACTACAACTATTAAAAAAACGAAACTATAAAGAGTTATTTTATTCATTGAAATTATTATTTGTATAAAAACCTTGGCTATTTTCAATCTCCTCGCGGATTTACAGTATTGCCTTCTATCATTAGCACTATTGTCTTTTCATCGGCACGGGTTCTGTGCTCTACGCCGCGAGGGACAGTAAAACCTTGATTAGCTGTAAGCTCATAAGTTTTGTCTTCTACATCAAGCAAGAGTTTACCACTAATTACATAAAAGAACTCATCTTCTTTGTCGTGATGATGCCAATGGAATTCACCCTCGAAAATACCTAATCTTATAAGTGAGTCATTGACTTCCGACAAAGTAAAATTAATCCATTTTTCTTTTGTGCTTTTTACAATTTCATTAATATCAATTATTTTGTTTTTCATAATTTCTACTTTCATTTAGAGAATTTTTGTAATTCATTAACATATCATTTAGCTCGCTAATAATTTTTGAGATTTCTTTTTTATTGGCAAAACTAATGCCATTGAAAGTCCAAAGACGCTCCTTGCTCTTTCTTTTGACCATCAAAAGCCACTTTCTATCATTAAAATTTAAGAGTTTTTGTTTAGTGTCAATCCCCGCTTTCATAGTAGTTTTTCGTATTGTTCTGTTGGGATTTTAGCACCTATATTTTAATTAATATTTTATGATTAAAGCAGATCAATATAGTTAAAACATAAGCTAATAAACATATTGTAATAGTTTATTTTTTATAAAATGTTTCTAAAAACTCATCTCTTGTTATTCCAATTTGATTTATGATAGCTCTTAGGGTTCCACTGTTAATAGTCTTGTGATTTGGCATTACGAGTGGTGTGATTGTTCCATTAGTATTTTTACGTTCCAAAATAATATGATTTCCCTCTCGAACTATTTCAAAACCTAATGCCTTAAATGTTTTGAGAACTTTCATCTTAGGAACATCTGCAGGGAATTTCACGCAAATACTCCAGTTTCTGCAATAAAAGCATCCTGAACATCATAGTCATCGGAATAATGTTTCAATAATTCTTCCTTGCCATAATATTCAATAAAAGCCCGAATAGATTCTTCTGTGCTTTGTAGAGCTTCTAAATATGTTGCTCCTTGCCCTACAATTGCTCCATTTGAGAAACCAAGAGGATACCCACAATAACCGTCAGAATGTTTTTCTATGATTAATTTTAGTTTCATTATACTTTTATATGATAATTTATCAATCTATTTAAAAAACGAAATTATTGTAAATTAATTTGATATCTGATATTAATTCACTCTGCCTTCGTTAATCTCATTAATCAAACGATTAACCTCGTCTGCTAAATTGTCTTTATTGTCGTTTAATTTAAGATATTTTTCCAAATCTTTCAAAGCGGCATCTCCTCTGCCTTGCAATTTATTTAAAGCTCCTCTGCCGTAATAAGCAAGACCATAGTTGGGGTCTAACTGAATTGATTTAGTGTAATCTTTCAAAGCATTGTCATAATCTTTATTTAGTTTGTAAGCATTGGCTCTTGCATAATAATAAATTGCATTGTCTGCTTTAAGACTTATTGCACTATTAAGCACATCAATTGCTTTTTGGTATTGGGCATTTTGGATATAACTCAAGCCGAGTGCATAAAAAGCATCGCTAAAATTCGGGTCTAACTGAACAGCTTTTTCAAAATCTTTGATTGATTCATCTATTTTGCCGAGGTGAGAATCAGCAAGACCTTTGCCATAATATGCAGGGGCATAATCAGGTTTTGCCTCAATTGCTTTGTTGTAAAATACCAATGCTGATTCATATTCGCCTGCTTGAATTGCATCATAAGCCGATTGAATAAAGCCCTTGTCTTGTGATTTAGCCGTAAAAACTACTGCAAAAATTATTGCGATTAATGCTAAAACCTTTTTCATTTTCATTCCTTTTTTATATTTATAATCATTTTTCGCTTGATTAAACTATTAATATAAAAAAAATGATTAGAATATCATACTTTTTTTCTATAATTGCAAAAAAATAAAATGGTTTTTTCAAATTAATTTTTTGGATTGGTTATGATTTTAAATAATGGCAACTACGAAATTGGCGGAATTAATGTTTCTGCATTATGTGAAAAGTACGGGACTCCTTTGTATGTTTATGATACTAATAAAATAAAAGAACAATACAATTTGATGGAAAAATCATTTGATTATCCTAAAATGAAAATAAATTATGCTTGCAAAGCTTTGAACAATATAAATATCTTAAAACTTTTTAAAAATATGAATTCAGGTTTGGATACCGTTTCCATACAAGAAGTTAAATTAGGTCTGAAAGCCGGTTTTGAACCTCAGGATATTATTTATACTCCCAACTGTGTTTCTTATGAGGAAATAAAGAAAACTGTCGATTTGGGTGTTAAAATCAACATTGATAACATATCAATTTTAGAGCAGTTCGGTATTGAATACGGCGATAGTTATCCAATTTGCATAAGATTTAATCCTCATATTATGGCTGGAGGTAATGCGAAAATATCAGTCGGACATATTGACTCTAAATTCGGTATTTCGATACATCAATTGCCTTTGGTAGAAAGAATGGTCAAGGCAAATAATATGGTAGTCGAGGGTGTTCATATGCACACAGGTTCCGATATATTAGATGTAGAAGTTTTTCTCTACGGTGCCGAGATTTTATTCGAAGTTGCTGAAAAATTTAAGGATTTGGAATATATTGATTTCGGTAGCGGTTTTAAAGTTGCATACAAGGCAGATGATATTTCTACCGATATTCAACAATTAGGTGAGAAATTATCAAATAGATTTAGACAGTTCACAAATAAATACGGCAAAGAAATTACTTTGATGTTTGAACCCGGGAAATTCCTTGTTAGTCAAGCCGGATACTTTTTTGCGAAGGTTAATGTTGTCAAGCAGACCACATCAACGATTTTTGCAGGTGTGGATTCGGGTATGAACCATTTTATTCGACCTATGTTTTACGATGCTTATCACGAAATAGTAAACATATCCAAGCCCGTCAGTAAACAAAGGATATATTCCGTTGTAGGTTATATTTGCGAGACGGATACATTCGGATACAATCGCAAAATAAATGAGATTGCCGAAGGTGATATTTTAGCTTTTAAAAACGCAGGGGCTTATTGTTTTACTATGTCATCGAATTACAATTCAAGATATAGACCCGCCGAATTGATGATTTACGAAGGTAAAGATTATTTAATTCGCAAAAGGGAAGATTTCGACGACATACTGAAAAACCAAGTAGAAGTGGAGCTGTGAAAAGAGAAAAACAAATCAATATCTTATGTTTTATTGTTTGATAATATTTTATTAAGTTAAAAAAAGTATTAATTGCATAGTGTTTAAAACATAAAAAGAAAAGAATAATTATGAAAATATTCTTTACTATTTTGCTTATATTTCTACCATTTACATTATTAAATGCCCAAACAGCAGAGGATTATGTAAATAGTTCTAAAACTAAAATAGAATCAAAAGATTATCAAGGAGCAATACAAGATTGTAATAAAGCAATAGAATTAAATCCGAATAATGCCGAGGCATATTTTAATCGAGGTGTAGCAAAATCAGATTTAGGAGATAAACGAGGAGCAATACAAGATTACAATAAAGTAATAGAATTAAATCCGAATGATGCTGATGCATATATTAATCGTGGTAATGCAAAATATAATTTAGGAGATAAACGAGGAGCAATACAAGATTACAATAAAGCAATAGAATTAAA
>CAZVPQ010000211.1:0-4984 GCA_964628675.1 uncultured Hyphomicrobiales bacterium
GATATTTTGAAGCAATGGGAGGCGAGATACGTAGGATATAAGGCTTATCGGCAAATTGTCCTCGGGCATGGTTGAAAATAATCCCGTCGCCTCGCCATAAAATCAAGAGCAGAAAAATAATCAGGACCTGTTTCCCCTTCGAATTCCAATGCCGCCTTAGTATTCGGGCAGAAAATCCCACCGTTAATAACCAGAATGCGCCCAATAACAACCCCTGCCTTTGCCAGAATTGGGACAAATATTGATTTTCGAAAAATTGGTGGTAAAAGATTATTTCTCTTCCTATGCCTAAAGTTATTAAGATAATGCCCAAAAGCAAAGAAAGCCAAAACCAAAACCTGAAGACAAAGTTCAGAAACCAAATAATGTTCTCAATTATATTTTTAGTAAGCTTAAAGAATTAATTGGGGTTGATATGAAAGAAGTTCACGGTGAAGCAAAAAAAGGCGAACAAAAAAGGTCGGTTGTTTCATATCAAAAAATTAAAAACGAACACGGTTGGGAGCCATTAACAAGTTTAGATGAAGGTTTAAAGCTAACTGTTGATTATTTTAAATCTAAGAAATAATATAAAGCAAAAATATGTCGTTAGCTTTATCAGACATTTTAGTAATTGTAATATACTTTGTCATTGTTTTATACATTGGTTTTTTTCTTGCAAGAAAACAGAAGAAATCAGCTGATAAAGTATTGGATTTTATATTAGCCGGACGCAAAATTACACTTCCTTTATTTGTTGGAACCCTAGTTGCAACTTGGTATGGCAATATATTAGGAGTCGGAGAATTTATTTACAAAAGCGGTATATTGGCTTGGGTATGTTTCGGATTACCTTATTATTTCGCTGCTGCATTTTTTGCATATTTCATAGCTAAGAAAATTCGCCAATCGGAAGTTAAAACAATTCCCGAACAGATGGTCTCAAAATATGGTAAAAAAGCAGGTTGGCTGTCTTCTATTGTAGTATTGATAATCACTATACCCGCCGCTTATATATTAATGCTCGGCGTGATGATTCAACTTTTTACAGGCTGGCAATTATGGTTTAGTGTTATTATAGGGGCTGTTGTTTCATTAGCTTATCTTTATTCGGGAGGTTTTAAATCTGATATTTTAACAAATTCTTTTCAATTTATTTTAATGTATATCGGCTTTGGTGCTTTGCTTTATTTCTCGGTAAATCATTTAGGAAGTTTTAGTTCTATGTTTGGGAAACTACCGGCAGGACATAAAAGTTTTTTCGGTAATGCTTCTTGGCAATACATATTAAGCTGGTATATTATTTCATTTCAAACTTTTATAGACCCGAGTTTTCATCAACGCTGTGCATCTGCAAAATCCCCGAAAATTGCTAAGAACGGAATATTAATATCCATTTTCTTTTGGATGATTTTCGACTCACTGACGTTAATTACAGGGCTTTATGCAAAAGCATATATTTCTATTTCAGATCCTATGATGGCTTTTCCTGCACTCGGAGAGCAAGTTCTGCCGGCTTTTTGGAAAGGCATTTTTATCATTTCTTTGTTAGCAACAATAATGTCCACATTGGATAGTTATTCATTTATCAGTGCAGTAACTATAGGAAATGATATACTATCACCATTAAAGAAATTCTTTAAATCTATCCGAAGATTTTCAACCGAGTCTTTAACACGTTTCGGATTAACTTTGACTGCTATACTTGGAATAGCATTAGCATTAGTTGTACCTTCGGCAATTGATTTGATATATAAAACGGCGTCAATAGCTATACCGGGACTATTGATTCCATTATTAATGAGTTTTAGCAGAAAATATTATCTGACATCAAATAAAGCGATTTTGATTTTAATTAGTGCTTCGGGAACATCATTTATTTGGACAATATTAAAAATAGCGATAGAAAAACATTATTTAACATCTATTTTATTTTTATCGGAAATAGAGCCGATGATTCCCGGAATTATATTATCTTTGTTTTTAGGAATAATTTTCAGTAAGAAATATGCAACAAGAGTCTAAAAAAATTATAACAATACCGAACATATTAAGTCTATTCAGACTTTTTCTTGTTATTCCTATGATTTATACTCTTATATATCATGAGAATATTTTAGCGGTTTTAATTGGCTTACTTGCTACAATAATAGATGGAATGGACGGATATATAGCAAGAAGGTTCAATCAAATCTCCGAGTATGGCAAAATGATTGACCCGTTAGCGGATAAATTGTTTGTTGGTGCTACAATTATTATACTGCTTATTCAAGCACGTTTGCCTTTATGGTTTGCCCTAACGATTTGGATAAGAGATTTATTGTTGTTAATTGGCGGATTATATGCCGCTAAGAAATTAAAATATGTTTTACCTTCGCAGCGTTTTGGAAAGATTGCGGCTTTTGTTGTTGCCTTAACATTGCTATTTGCTATTTTGGGAATTGATGAAATTTCAAAATATATGTATATATTTGCGGCGTTTATGTTAATTAGTTCGTTTATTTATTATACTGTCAGAATGTTAGTGGTATTTAAAAAAGAAAAGTTAGATAAGTAAAAAATAATAATTAATTTTGTCATTCAAATTTTAAACAAAATAGAAAAAATTTTAAACAAAATAGAAAAATAATATTATGGGATTTTTTAATAAAGTAAAAGAAAAAGTTTCGCAAGCGGCACAATCAGCAGGCGATTCATTAGGCTTTAATAAATTAAAGCAAGGACTTGAAAAAACAAGAAATTCATTTGTTAATAAATTGCAAGGAATAATTGGAGTAGGTCGCAAGATTGATAATGAATTACTCCAAGATATTGAAGATATGTTGATTACTTCGGATATTGGAGTTACAACGTCTGAAGAAATCATTAATAAATTGAAAGAAAAAGTTAAGCAAGAAGGATTTGAAGAATCACAAGAAATATTTGAAATTTTAAAATCAATTATACAAGAAATATTAATTCAATCTCCTTCTGCAAAAAATGATGCCAGCTATTCAATAGATGAAAATAATAAACCGCATACTATTTTGGTTGTTGGTGTTAACGGAGTAGGGAAGACCACTACAATAGGGAAGTTAGCTTATAATTATAAGAATGCTGGCAAAGAAGTACTTATAGGTGCCGCAGATACTTTCAGAGCCGCTGCTAATGAACAATTAGAGATTTGGGCAGATAGAGCCGATGTACCTATTATTCAGCAAAAACCGGGTTCCGACCCCGCGGCAGTTGCCTTTGATACTCTTAATTCAGCTATAGCTAAAAACAAAGATGTAGTTATTATTGATACTGCCGGCAGACTGCATAACAAAGGCAATTTAATGGCTGAATTATCAAAAATAAGTCGCGTAATGAAGAAATTGAAAGACTCCGCTCCCGATGATGTGTATTTAGTACTTGATGCTACGACAGGTCAAAATGCTATGCAACAGGCAAAAGAGTTTATGAAAGTTGCTGATATTACAGGTATTGTTTTGACAAAATTAGATGGCACTGCAAAGGGCGGAATTGTTATAGCTATTGCAAACGAAATGAAAATTCCTGTTAGATATATCGGAGTAGGTGAGAAAATTGACAACTTACAAGTTTTTGAACCTACAAAATATGTAGATGCTTTGTTCAGTCAAGAAGAAAATTAAGTTAATTCATAATTGGAATATCTAAAATATTATGAAATCTAAATCTATTTATGTATGCCAACAATGTGGTGCAAGGTCGCCGAGATGGATTGGTAAATGCCCCTCTTGCGGTGCTTGGAATTCTTATTTAGAAGAAGAAATACATAAAGATAATAGAAAAAGTTCAAGATTAGTTAAAAAAGAAAATAAGATTGTTAAACTTTCCGATGTTAATACGGGCGGAGAGTTTAGATTGAGAACAAAAATAAAGGAATTGGACAGGGTTCTCGGCGGAGGTATTATCCCCGGAGCTTTGATTTTGGTTGGGGGAGATCCGGGCATTGGTAAATCTACTTTGATGTTGCAAATGTGTAGTGGGTTGAAACAATACAATCCCCTTTACGTAACCGGCGAAGAGTCGTTAGAACAGATTAAGTTCAGGTCAAATAGGATTTCAGGTGTTCCCGAAGATTTATCTTTATTGGCGGAAACCAATATTGAACAAATAGATTATTCAATAAAATCAAGCGATAGTAAAATAGTAATAGTGGATTCAATCCAAGCTGTGTATTCCGATAAAGTTGATTCGACACCCGGTAGTATTACGCAAGTCAGAGAATGCACTTCATTGCTTATGCAAACCGCAAAGCAAACAGGAAAAGCTATTTTTATAGTCGGACACGTTACAAAAGAAGGTGCCATTGCAGGACCTAAAATATTGGAACATACTGTCGATACGGTATTGCAATTTGAAGGTGAAAAAATATATTCGTATAGGATTTTGCGTTCCGTTAAAAACAGATTTGGTTCTACCAATGAAATAGGAATCTTTGAAATGGCTGAATCCGGCTTAAAAGAAGTTAGCAATCCTTCCGAATTGTTTTTAGCTCAACGAGAAGTTGACGACCCCGGAGTTGCCATTGTATCTGCTATGGAAGGCAGTCGCCCGATTTTATTAGAAATTCAAGCATTAGTCTCACCAACTGGTTACGCAGTACCTCAAAGGACTGCTAATGGTTTTGAGCTAAGACGTTTGAATATGATATTGGCTGTTTTGGAAAAAAGACTTGGAGAGAAATTTAGCAAACAAGATGTTTTTGTTAATATTGCCGGTGGTGTTTATATAAATGACCCTGCAATTGATTTAGGTGTGGCAATATCATTAATAAGTTCCTTAAAAGATTCGGCAATTGATTCGCATTCCGTTTTAATTGGTGAAATAGGTTTAACAGGTGAAGTAAGAGGTGTCTCGGCAATTGACCAAAGAATTAAAGAAGCTGAAAAACTTGGGTTTAACAATGTATTCTTACCTCAAAGCAGTTTCAAAAAGTTGCATAGTAGCAATAAAATAAATTTAGTTCCTATTGATAGAATATCTTTAGCGTTAAATA
>CAZVPQ010000212.1:0-4980 GCA_964628675.1 uncultured Hyphomicrobiales bacterium
CAAATATCTTAGCTTTATTGTTTAGTTTGCGTAAAATGAGTAATTAAACCAAAAATTTTAACGTACTTTTATTATTTTTGTAATAAAGAAAATCAATTTTTCTTGACATGAAATAAAATGGTTCTTATTAATATGAATGAATTTGGGGTATATTACTATGAAATCTATTTTTTCAAAATATTTAAGCTATGCTAAATTAGTTATGGCATTTCGAGTTGTTGTTTATTTTACAATTTTCTTCTTTAATAGTTTTCTTATTGCTCAATTTGACAAGACTTTACCATCGAAAGAAATCGTATATAAAGAAGCCCTTAAGCCCGGTACATATAATTTAATAATCCCTTTCGATTCGCTTGACGGATCATTAAGGTTCAAAGGAGTTGTAAACGATAGCGGCTCATTTACTTTACACGAAATCATTCCTCAACAAACATTAAATTATAATTCTGAAAAAGATAACATAGTCCAGTTTTTTACCGGAAATAATGAGAATCCTCTAAGGTTTATTATCAAAGAAATAAGAACAATTTCTCCTGTTAGTATTGAATTACTTGCTCAAGATACTATGTCATTAATCCGGAAAGTAACTTTTACTGATGGGCAACCAATCAATGCAACTCATAATAACATTGACCCGAAAGATGCTCTTCCAAATGAAGAGCTTGCCAAATGGAAAACAAATATCATAGTTGATTCTTCTGATATTATTAACGGAAATTTAAAATGTGAAGTAACTTTCAATAGGATTGAACCATTCGCAGATACTTTGTTTTTACCCTTTGAACAAGTTTTTGTGAATTGGCAATCAGTGGAAGATGCTTATATAACTTTGAAAATCAAACCTGAACGAACAATAAATTATGCCCGTTATAACAATCTTCAAACTAATGATTTTTTGATTAAAAATATAACAACAGGACCACACTTTGAAATAAAATTTATAGTAAATGATATATATAATCCTTATTATGACCAAATGTTATGGACTATAGCCGATACAAAAATAGAAAAAGTTTATCCTTTAAATATGCTTTATGAAATTTCGAATGCAATTAATGTGTATTATGAATATGATAAATCAAGAACTCAAATGCCCGGCAATAATAAAAAAGTTCCTGACAGTACATTTTTTAGAGCAGAAGTTGGATTGAATTCAGCTATACGGCTCAACAATAAGCAAGGTGATACATTACAAATCAGAACTTTTGCAACACCCAGTGGAGAATATTTAATTAGAAATAGCACGGGATTTGTCAATAAACTGGAATTTTTGACTTTTGAAACTTATAATAAGGATGAGTCTTTTAAAATAAAAGATAAATTCTATAGATACAGATATTTTCTTAATGGAACTAAAAAAGAAAGAGTTTTGATTGATTCAACTCCTGTTTATAAAAATTATCATGGCTTCGACTTTTATATAAATAGTTCCGATTCTATAACAATATTTCAATCGGATGCTATTAATATGGCAAAATTAAATTTCTGGTCAACGAATTCTTATAAAACAGCAGAGCCATGGCAATATGTTGATACCATAGCTCCAAAAATTACTTCAACAAATCCTATGGACAAGGATTCTAATGTTAGAGTCAATACTGATATAAGATTAAAATTTAATGAAGAAATAAATCAGGATTTAATCAATAGTAATAATATTATTCTAAGAATTAATAGTCCGTTAGATACGATAACTCCGGTAATTGGGAGCTATCATTATGAAGATAGTACTGCTATTTTTACACCCGATACAAATTTGTTTTTTGATACAGAATACATAGTCAAGATAAAAAATATCACTGACTTAGCTGACAATAAACTTAAAGATTATTCCTTTACATTCAAGACCGAACGGGATACAACAGTGAATGTTAGTGAAAATTATTTGCAAAATTATTCAATGAAAATAATGCCTAATCCAGTAGATGATAAGTTAATGATTTTACTTGAATGTGAATTACCTTCCGGCATTTCATTAATCATTTATGATTTATATGGAAAAGTCAAAGTTAAATTTAACGAAGCAAAATTTCAGAATAAGAATAGTATAATTACAATAAATGTTGAAAACTTGCCTCCAGGATTGTATTTGATAAGAGAAGAGTTGACTGGCATGACCAGAAAATTTATTAAAAATTAACGGAAAGTCGGGGCAAGAGAAAAACAATTCCTTGCCCCTTAAAAATAAAACGAAAAGATTAATTCTTTTTAATCAGCTTCCAGACTGAAAATTTTTCTGCAATAAATATTTTCATAAAATAGGTGCTGTTTGTGAATTCGTTTAAATCAAGTATATTTATTGCCTCAACTTTTTCGAGTTTAAAAACTTGATTTCCATTTATATCAAAAATCTCAATTCTTGCTGTTATATCAGGATTTAAGTTAGTAATCTCAATCTTTAAGTCTCCGTCAGTTGGATTAGGATATATTGAAATATCATGTCCCAGTAACTTGTCAGTGTAAATTTCCTCTTCATCACCGCCTCCTGGTGGATGATGGCTCTGTTGTTGTGTAGGAGGAATAATTCGATACGTTCTATTGCCCGCATCGTCATTTCTGAATGTGAATGTTGTAGATTGAGCTAAAACAAAGCTATAGCTCATCATAAGCACCATTAATATTATTGTTGTTTTCATTTATACCTCAAATTATTTTTTTCTAATTGGTTCAATCATTGGTGGTTCATCAAATGCATCTATGGGGCGTGTATATAAATAAATATCAATTCCTCTGAAAATATCTGTCAGATACCAATCGTAATTAATACAAGTAAATTCAAAGGTTATATATTTATTTGATATATTACTACTTGTATCCAACATGTTACGTAAAATGAAATATTGTTTTGGCTTGACATTATTTAAATATTTATTAATATCAGAATCATCAATTGGAAAGGGATAAACTAAAAAGATAAGATAATTATCCTTAAATTTATAAAGATAATCAAACAATGACATATAATCAACATTGTTAGTATCATAGCCATTCTTTGGGAAATTATTATCCTCGTAACTGAAATAGTTAATAGCTTCTATAGGATCATTCATTATTATTTTTATTTTTGAAATCATATTACATAGATTATTTACGTCTTTTGATTGCCTAATAAATTTTATATTCTCAAATATTATGGTATCTCTACTTTTTGGAAAAACATCATTTTTCGATGATGCTAAAAAAATGTTTTTACCTAATGCTATTTCAGTCAATCTCCAATTATTATTGTTGGATTTAAAATAAAAACTTAAACTATTTTTAAATAGTTTTTCATTCTCTTTACCAACATAATTGATTGATATAGCATCAGTATAAGTTTTAAAAGCTATAATTTTCGAATCAATATAGGTTATACTATTTCCCGAATAATCTCTGTTTTCATCATATTTTTCAATATTAATATATTCTCCAGCAACATAAGTAAACATATATTTTTCATTAAATATATCAAAGAATTCTTCAAGTGATAATATACCAAGCCTAAACTGTCGATCATTATAACCATTCGTAGAATCATAAAAAATTGAGTTTTTAATAATTCCTTTTATCTCTTGAGGATTTTTTGCAATATCACTAATTAATTTATATTTTTCACAAATTTTAAAATCAGGCAAATCTGATTTTAAGTAATTAAATGAAAATAAAAACAATATATAGAAAACATATTTCTTCATTTACTTTATCTCCTAAGGTTTAAAAGATTTTTGTGAAGGATTGGGATAAATCGAAATATCATGCCCCACTAACTTGTCAGTGTAAATTTCCTCTTCATCACCGCCTCCTGGTGGATGATGGCTCTGTTGTTGTGTAGGAGGAATAATTCGATACGTTCTATTGCCCGCATCGTCATTTCTGAATGTGAATGTTGTAGATTGAGCTAAAACAAAGCTATAGCTCATCATAAGCACCATTAATATTATTGTTGTTTTCATTTATACCTCAAATTATTTTTTTCTAATTGGTTCAATCATTGGTGGTTCATCAAATGCATCTATGGGGCGTGTATATAAATAAATATCAATTCCTCTGAAAATATCTGTCAGATACCAATCGTAATTAATACAAGTAAATTCAAAGGTTATATATTTATTTGATATATTACTACTTGTATCCAACATGTTACGTAAAATGAAATATTGTTTTGGCTTGACATTATTTAAATATTTATTAATATCAGAATCATCAATTGGAAAGGGATAAACTAAAAAGATAAGATAATTATCCTTAAATT
The DNA here is from genome assembly GCA_964628675.1 of uncultured Hyphomicrobiales bacterium. Classification (GTDB taxonomy): domain Bacteria; phylum Bacteroidota; class Ignavibacteria; order Kapaibacteriales; family UBA2268; genus CAZVPQ01. The sequence continues at coordinate 4,232 of CAZVPQ010000212.1, forward strand.
TATAAAGATAATCAAACAATGACATATAATCAACATTGTTAGTATCATAGCCATTCTTTGGGAAATTATTATCCTCGTAACTGAAATAGTTAATAGCTTCTATAGGATCATTCATTATTATTTTTATTTTTGAAATCATATTACATAGATTATTTACGTCTTTTGATTGCCTAATAAATTTTATATTCTCAAATATTATGGTATCTCTACTTTTTGGAAAAACATCATTTTTCGATGATGCTAAAAAAATGTTTTTACCTAATGCTATTTCAGTCAATCTCCAATTATTATTGTTGGATTTAAAATAAAAACTTAAACTATTTTTAAATAGTTTTTCATTCTCTTTACCAACATAATTGATTGATATAGCATCAGTATAAGTTTTAAAAGCTATAATTTTCGAATCAATATAGGTTATACTATTTCCCGAATAATCTCTGTTTTCATCATATTTTTCAATATTAATATATTCTCCAGCAACATAAGTAAACATATATTTTTCATTAAATATATCAAAGAATTCTTCAAGTGATAATATACCAAGCCTAAACTGTCGATCATTATAACCATTCGTAGAATCATAAAAAATTGAGTTTTTAATAATTCCTTTTATCTCTTGAGGATTTTTTGCAATATCACTAATTAATTTATATTTTTCACAAATTTTAAAATCAGGCAAATCTGATTTTAAGTAATTAACTCACGTTACGCAAACTAAACAATAAAGCTAAGATATATGATATGCTATT
>CAZVPQ010000213.1:0-4968 GCA_964628675.1 uncultured Hyphomicrobiales bacterium
ATTATTTAATTAAATAAAAAATTAAATTTATAATTTATTTTTATTATCTTTTCCAACGCCAGCCTTTATCTTCAAATTCAAAAATCCAGGCGGCTAATTTTCCTTCGTCAATTGTTTCAAAATTGTCCCAATAATCATTAGTGTAAGTATATCTTGAACTTGTATCATCTGTAGATATTTTATTGGCTTGTTTGATTACTTCCTTTATCCTATTTTGCCATAGTTGAAAATTCTCCGGTCGTAAATCAATCCAAGCATCTTTACACCATTTATCTATATTTTTTTGATTTATATTAATTAGTTTATCTAAACCAGATGGCACTTTTACATCAAAACCTCGTAAATATTTTTTACCATCGGATAATAGTATAACTAAACCAATAGTAAGCATTTCCGAACGAATTTCATCGTCATTTTTAATTAACTCTTCAGCCATATTAGAAATCTCAGAAGCTTTATAGTCAGAAATATTATTCATTGCTTTTATAGTTCTTTTTAATATATACGCTTCAAATAAAAGTTTTGATAATCTTGGGGGTCCCAACATTTCAAAAGCAATACTATTAGTGTTATTGTCTTTTTCCAATTTATTAATTTTTTCAATAGCTCTATTGTAAAGCATACCGCCTCTATAAGTAGGTCCCAAGGTAAATGCATCTAAACCTTGAATTAAGTCGTGCCCACTATTACCTGAAAGTAGCTCATAGACGGCGTACTCAGCAATTTCTTGAGGTGTAACAATTTCCATCTGACCTAAGGAACCAATAGCTTTAAATTCGCCTTTGGAAAAAATTCCATTTTCACCGGTATCAATAAATACTGATTTGAAGACTTTGCCTTTGTCAATAATATCAACTTTTTTGTCAATATCAAATTGATTCCCAATATCATAGGCTTTGTCATAAGGCATATCGCACATTGGTATTGACTTGCCTTTTCTCATCACAGTGTCATAAGCAATTTTTTTCCAAGCAATTGTTGCAGTAGGTTTAATTTCTTTGATAATCGGACCGTTCGGAGTCCTAGCCATTAAGAATAATAGCAATGAATGAGCACCTGCAACAGCAGTTTTTGACAAAAGAACACGCGATGGTCTTTCTTCGCTATGAGTATAGGGAATATTTAATCCCATTCCACCTGTGCCCGAAGTTCCGATTTTCAAATAAAACTTTGAATTTGCTTTATCAAGTGATTTTTGAAGAATTTGGATATGCCTTATTAATTGGGGCATATACATACTCGAAATTAATTTTTCAATATCTTCATTTGTAATGTTACCGTCATCAATTTTATTTTTGACTGATTGAGTATTACTATATACATTTTGATATGCGATGATTGTTGCGGTATTAATACAGTCAAAAACAATATCGGGTTTATGTTCCATCAATACAGAATATAAAGTTGAATTTACTAAAAGCTCGTTATCAAGAGGATTGAAAATATCATTAATAGCTTCCTTTCGATATTTAGTATCGCTGAGGACCTCTCCCCAATTCAAATCTTTCCATTCTGTCCTTGTAAAAATATTTCCCCAATGAGGGACAAAGCAGTTTTCACCTGCATCGGGATACTCTTTTCTAAAATCATCGCAAGCACTTTCAGCTTCGCTTTGCTTTAAAGACGATATGATGATTTGTTTTGGATTGTGTTTCATTAATTCATGTGCTATTGCTGAACCGACAAGTCCAAAACCACCAAGTATTAAAATCTTTGAACCATTAACTTGCATTACAATCTTTCTAAAAATATTTCAAACATTATTTATTCCAAAACACAAATAAAATAAGTTACAAAATAACAAATCTTTTCTATTTTCCCAATTCTTTAAGCATTAAATATGCAAATTAATAATAAAACAAATTCAATTCCAATCATTTTATATAAATCAAATTTTCAAAGAACAGAGTTTAATAATATTAGAAAATCATATTATTTTCTAATTCACACATCTCTCTATTCATAATGACACATAAATTGCAAAAAGGTCTCAAAATATTTCATCTTTTTTTTAAACTAAAAAAAAATATATTATTCGTATTACTCATATAGAATCAATTAGTTATATTATTTTTATGGATTTAAGAGGGAAATTTGTGGAAAATAAATTTGAATTTTAGCCTCTATATGAATAAGATTTAATACAATAATCATTATAGTTTCACATTTAGCCATTTTTTCTTATTCAAACTCATTATTCCTACGATTGAAAATAATATTTGACTTATAAGAATTCCTATCCATATCCCTATATGTCCGAAATCTGTATATTTTGACAAACCGTAAGTCAGGGGAAGTTGAATAATATAAATAATAAAAAAAACAATTTTTAAACTCCTGAAATAATCTCCGGCACCGCTAATTACTCTGATTGAAATTATTCCTATTGCAAAAAACACATAGGAAAATGATGTGATTTTTAAATAGGTTGATATTTCATTAATTAGATTTATATCATTAGTAAAAACCATTGCAAAATATTTTCCAAAAAAGAATACAATTATTCCAAAAGCTAACATCAATATTGTAAGTTGTTTTATCGCAGATCTGTGGAACTTGAAAACTCTTTCGAGTTTATTAGCCCCAATATTTTGACCTGTTGCTATTTCAATTGATGCCCCTACGGCAAATATTGTCATAAAAACCAATAAATCTACTCTTAGACCAAGCATATATGTTGCCAAAATCGTTGTTCCAAATAAATTTGTCATCCAAGTTAGAATCATTCTGTTGATGCTGATTGATAAAATTTGAAGAGATGCGGGAACTCCGAGTACAAGTATTTTATAAATAATTGAAAAATCGAATCTGAATTTATGGAAATTTATTTGAATTTTCTTGTATTTGATAATTAGAATTGATATTGCTATTATAGACCCTAATAATTGAGCCAGCATAGTTGCAAAACCTGCGCCATAGACACCCCATTGGGGAAAGGATAATAGCCCAAAAATAAAAAAAGGTGATAATATTGCATTCAATACATTGGCTATGATTAATATTAACATCGGTATAAATGAATTTCCGGAAGAACGTATCATTGAATTAACTTGGAAAATGATAAAATTAAATGGCATACCTATTATAATAATATTTAGATAGGAATATGCAAATAATCTTACATTGCCTGTGATATTCAAAAGATTTAATAATAAAGGAATAGATAAATATATAGCAATTGCTATAACAATGCCGAAAATAAAAATAAAAGCCAAGCTTTGTGTTGCTGTTTTGCCGGCTTCTTTGACGTTGCCTTCGCCGATTCTTCTTGCTACAATAACTCCTGTGCCGACTCCAAATCCAATGCCTATACCAAAAGCAAAGAATAATATTTGTTCACCAACTCCAACGGCGGCTATCGCATTGTTTCCAAGTCTGCTAACATAAAACATATCTACCCAAGCATAAAGCATATTAATCAAAAAACTAACAGCTAAAGGTAATGCGAATTTTCTAAGAGTAGAATCTATAGGACCATCAATTAAATTTATCTTCCCCAAATTAATATTATTCCTTGTTTTTCTTTGATTCAACCATTAATTAAACTTTATAAACGTATTTAAATGATAATTAGTAATTTTGCAATTGAAAATTTTATAATAACGAGATAAAAATGTTGATAAATATATTTTTGATTATAGCTTTTGTTGTCTTTCTACTTCGTGTAATCGTATTTTTGCTAGGTTCTATTCGCGAAAGGAAAAAGAGCAAGATTAAAATTTCTTATAGTGAACTGCCTTTTGTTTCTGTTGTTGTTCCGGCAAGAAATGAAGAAAACACAATTGCCGAATGTATTATTTCGATAGCAAAAAGTAATTATCCCAAAGAAAAATTTGAAATTATCGCAGTAGATGATAGGTCAACAGATAATACAAAAAATATCTTAACAGAATTAGATAGCAAATATGATAATCTTAAATTAATTTTATTATCGAAAAGTAGCAATTCTAAAAATTTGAACGGTAAACCGGGAGCTTTACAAGCAGGAATTGACAAAGCAAAGGGGCAAATAATATTAATGACTGATGCCGATTGCACTGTAAATCCCGATTGGGTTTTTACTATGTCTAATCTATACCAAAACGAGGAATTAGGAATGGTTGCGGGCTACACAGGAATCAAAGCCTCCAAACCTTTTGAATGGATTCAGGCTGTCGAATGGACTTATTTACATACGATTGCAACAGCAGGAATTGGGTTGAATATTCCACTTAGTTGCTATGGCAATAATATCTCTGTTCGAAAGCAGGACTTTGATAATATAGGAGGCTATCATTCTGTTAGTTTTTCTGTCACGGAAGATCTGGCTTTACTTCATTCAATTCATAACTCAGGTAGAAAATTAAGATATTTGACTCAATATAAATCGACAATTGAAACAAGGGCATGTCCATCATTCAAATCATATTTGAAGCAACATCACAGATGGGCAATTGGTGCCTTAGACTTAGGTTGGAAAGCATTTGCTTTTGTGCTTACTTCATTTTCATTATGGGTAGGCATTGCCCTATCTATAATTTTTTGGCAACCATACTGGCTATTGGCCTTTATTCTGTTAAGAATTGTAGGGGATTCCGTATTAACAATACCAACAGCATTGATATTAAAAAAAGGCAAAATCATTCCTTGGATTTTACCTTCTGTTTTCTTCTTTATGTTTATGGAACTTGTTGCTCCTTTCTTTTTACTCAAACGTGATGTGGAATGGAAAGAACAAGTGTTTTGAATATTCTATTTCAAAATCACGATTGGCTTAACAATTTGCTCCTTCGACGACGATACGCATAGTTTGACGACAAATCAATCACACAGAACGAAGTCAATGGGATTTTCTCTAAAAACAAGAGATTCTTCACTACGCTTAGGATGATTCAATCGCAATGAACAAACATTTTTTCAGCCATTCTGAGTGAAACGAAGAATCTCTTCTTTTGGCTTTTTGCATTGTTTTCAATCCTAAAGAGGAGA